>CAZPNH010000057.1:0-7764 GCA_964587635.1 uncultured Bordetella sp. | reverse complement strand
GCGAGCGCGAGATACTGATCGCAGGCGGGGGCATCGGCGGCCTCGCCGCCGCGCTCGCCCTGGCGCAGAAGGGCCGCCGTGTGCGCGTGCTGGAAAAGTCCGCCGAGTTCGGCGAGATCGGCTACGGCATCCAGATGGGGCCGAATGTCGCGCGCATGCTGGACCGGCTCGGGGTGCTGACGTCCCTGGAGCCGGCATCGTTCTTCCCCGAGGCGCTGATTTTCGCCGACGCCCTGAGCAACGGGGAAATCAGCCGGATTTCGCTGGGCAAGGCATTCCTCGCGCGCTACAAATTCCGCTATTTCGTGATCCATCGCCGCGATTTGCTCGGCGGCCTGCTGGATGCATGCAAGCGGCGCGCGGAGATCGTGCTCTCGCCCGCGCATGGTTTGAAGGCTTTCGCGCAGAAAAAAGACGCCATCCTCGTGACCTGCGACAACGGTGCCGAGTTCGAGGGCGCCGCGCTGGTCGGCGCAGACGGCCTATGGTCGCCGACGCGCCAGGCCGTGATCGGCGACGGCGCGCCGCGCATGGCGGGTCATTACGTCTACCGCGGCGTGGTGCCCACCGAGGAGGTCGCGGACCGGAGCCGCATCAACACCATGACGATCTGGGGCGGGCCGGACCTGCACATGGTGCAGTACCGACTGCAGGGCGGGGCGGTGATGAACAACGTGGCCACCATCTGCAGCCGCCGCATCCGCCGCGGCGAACCGAATCCCGGCGCGCCGGACGAGCTGGAAGATATATTCGCGCGCACCCATCCGGGCGTGCGCGACAACCTGCGCTACGTTTCGCGCGAGCGGAACTGGGTGCTGCACGACCGCGACCCGGCGACCAACTGGACCAGCGGCCGCGCCACGCTGCTGGGCGACGCCGCGCACCCGACGCTGCAGTACCTGGCGCAGGGCGCGCAGATGGCGATCGAGGACGGCGTGGTGCTCGCGGAAAAGGTGGCGGCGGCCGGCGGGGACTACAACCGCGCCTTCCTCGCCTACCAGCGCGAGCGCATGAACCGCACCGCGCGCGTGGTGCTGTCATCGCGCTTCTTCGGCGAGTACATCCACGTCGACGGCGGCGCGCGGGAACTGAGGAACGAACTCGCGCGCGGGCGCGACCCTGATCATCCCTGGGAAGTGGACTGGCTTTACAAGGGGATAGACGTCAACCCCGATCTCTAGGGCGCAAGGGCGGGCAGCGCGCGCAGCTTCTCGTAGAGCGGAGTGAAATCGGGCGCGGTGTCGCGCATCAGCTGTTCAAACGAATCGATCACGAAGTAAGTGCTCTGGTAGCGGTCGATCAGGTATTCGGTGCGCAACGCTTTTTCCAGATCGAATACCAGTCGCTTCGGCGCGAGATCGTCCACGCAATAGGCAAGTTCGCCGCCGGAAGAAATCAGGCCGGCGCCGTAGGCGCGGATGCCGGACGGCGTTTTCATCAGCCCGAATTCGATGGTGTACCAGTACAGGCGCGCCAGCATCGTCACCGCACCCAGGCGCATGGCTTTCAGCCCGCCCTTGCCGTATTCATGGAGGTGATCGGCGTAGACCGGGTCGAACAGCAGCGGCACATGGCCGAAGAAATCGTGGAACACGTCGGGCTCGACGATGTAGTCGAATTCCTCGGGCGTGCGCAGCCATACCGTGACCGGGAAGCGGCGGTTGGCGAGATGGGTGAAGAAGGCGTCGTCCGGAATCAGGCCGGGCACCGCGACGATTTCCCAGTTCGTTTTCGCGCGGAGCTTTTTCGACACCCGATCGAACTCCGGAATGCCGCTGCCGGCATCCAGCCCGGCGATGGCCGTTATCCATTCCGGGCAGGCATAGCGCGGGACCAGCTTTGATTGCCGTTCGAACAGGCGGCGGAAGAGGGCGTGCTCCGCCTCGCTGTAGGCGTTCCAGTCCTGTACCACCGAGTAGTCGGCGGCGGCGAGGTGATAGTCGCCCCGCAGGCTCATCAGGGCAACGTCTGCGTGGGCTTCAAAACTCCGCGCCGCATCTGGTCGAGTTCGATGGACTCGAACAGCGCCTTGAAATTGCCTTCGCCGAAGCCCTCGTCGCCCTTGCGCTGGATGAATTCGAAGAAAATCGGCCCCAGCTGGTTCTCGGAAAAAATCTGCAGCAGCAGCGCGCCCGCCTTGCCGTCGACGAGGATCTTGCGCTTCTGCAGCTCGGCCAGGTTCTCGCCGTGGCCGGGAATGCGCTTGTCCACCAGTTCGTAGTAGGTATCGATGGTGTTGAGCAGCTTGATGCCGCTCGCCCGCAGCGCGTCCACCGTTCTGTAGAGGTCGGTCGAACCGAGCGCGACGTGCTGGATGCCTTCGCCGTGGTACAGGTCGAGGTATTCCTGGATCTGGCCGGCTTTCTCGGTGCCCTCTTCGTTGATCGGGATGCGGATCTTGCCGCAGGGGCTGGTCATCGCCTTCGACTTCACGCCCGTGACCTGGCCCTCGATGTCGAAGTAGCGCACCTCGCGGAAATTGAACAGGCGCTCGTAGAAATCCGCCCATTCCTTCATGCGGCCCTTGTGCACGTTGTGCGTCAGGTGGTCTATGTAGGCGAGACCATGACCCGCGGGGTTGAGTTCGGCGCCCGGAAGCGGCTCGAAGTCCACGTCGTAGAAACCGATGTTGCCGATGTCGCCCGGTTTGGCGCCGTTCTTGCCGCGCCAACGGTCGATGAGATAGATGATCGAGTCGCCGATGCCCTTGATGGCCGGGATGTTGAGTTCGCCCGGGCCGGCGTGGCCCGCGTAGCCCCAGGCGCCCAGGCCGATGGCGCGCTCGTAGGCGGCCTTGGCGTCCTGCACCCGGAAGGCGATGGCGCAGATGCTCGGCCCGTGCTGGCGCGCGAAGCGCTGCGCGAACGAGTCAGGCTCGGCATTGACGATGTAGTTGATCCCGCCCTGGCGGTAGAGGATCACATTCTTGTGGCGGTGCCGCGCGATCGCCTTGAAGCCCAGGCGCTCGAACAGTTCGCCCATTGCGCGCGGATCGGGCGCGGCATATTCGATGAACTCGAAGCCGTCGGTGCCGGCGGGGTTTTCCCAGAGGTCAGCCATGCACCATTATCCTCCCGGATTTCGCGCTCAGGCATACTTGAGCCATGCAACGCGTACCTTCCGCCGGTTTCGAACCCGCCCTGCAGAAGCGCCTCGAGGAGCTCTGGGGCAAGCCCGTCAACCTGTACCGCGCGCTGGGCAACCATCCGGCGCTCACCGCCGCGTGGACCGAGTTCGCCAACGCGATCCGCCACGACAGCAGGACGCCGCGCGCGCTGCGCGAACTGATGATCCTGCGCACCGCGC
The DNA here is from genome assembly GCA_964587635.1 of uncultured Bordetella sp. GTDB lineage: Bacteria > Pseudomonadota > Gammaproteobacteria > Burkholderiales > SG8-39 > RBG-16-66-20. The sequence continues at coordinate 4,458 of CAZPNH010000057.1, read as the reverse complement.
AGATCGCCAGGTCGGAATACGAATGGGCCCACCATCTGCGCATGGCGCGCAAGGCGGACGTGAGCGAGGCGAAAATCGCGGCGCTGGCCGGCTGGCGCGCGTCGCGGGAATTCGACGCGCGGGAACGCGCGGCGCTCGCGCTCACCGAGGCGGTGATGGCCTGCAACGTCACGGACGAGGTCCACGCCGAGGTGAAGAAGCACTTCAGCGACGCCGAATTCGTCGAGCTGTCGCTGACGGCTGGTTTCTATGCGATGGTGTCGCGCATGCTGGACGCGATGCGCGTCGAACTGGATGCGGACGTGCGCGATCACGCGCCGAAGCTATGACCGCCGCTGCGCAGCGCACCTACCGCTACTACGATTTCGTTATGGCCGCGTTCGTCACGGTGCTGATCTGTTCCAACTTCATCGGCGCCGCGAAGCAGGCGGTGGTCGACCTGCCGGGCCTGGGCCCGACGGCGTTCAGCGCCGGCGTGCTGTTCTTCCCGATCTCGTACATCTTCGGCGACATTCTCACCGAGGTCTACGGCTACGGGCGCGACCGGCGCGTCGTCTGGGCGGGCTTCGGCGCGCTCGCCTTCGCCTCCTTCATGGCCTGGGTGGTGGTGAGCCTGCCGCCGGGGCCTTCGGGCTACATGAAGAGCTACCAGCCGGCGCTGGAGGCCGTGTTCGGCAATGCCTGGCGCATCGCGCTGGGATCGATGATCGCCTTCTGGTGCGGCAGCTTCGTCAACAGCTACGTGCTGGCGAAGATGAAAATCCGGACCGCCGGCAAATGGCTGTGGACGCGCATCATCGGCTCGACGGTCGTCGGCGAACTCGTGGACTCGTCCCTCTTCTACTTCATCGCCTTCTACGGCATCTGGGACACGGCCGACATCCTCAAAGTCGCCATGGCGCAATACGTGCTGAAGACGGGCTGGGAAGTGGTGATGACGCCGGTGACCTACCGGGTCGTGGCGTTCCTCAAGCGTGCCGAGGACGAGGACTACTACGACCGGCACACGAACTTCACGCCGTTCAGGCTGAAGGTCTAGGGCCCGGGAAGCTTGCCGCTGCGGTAGGCCTGGAGAACCAGGCGCAGTTGGTTGCGCACTTCGTTCGGCACGTCGTCCATAAGATAGCGGCCGTCCACTTCCACGAAAAATTGACCGGCAAACGCGCCATCACGCTGCTTCCAGATCAGCAGTCGGTGCTTGTCGATCGCGATCTCCGCGACCAGGCGGTTCTCCGGGGAGAAGTACTGCGCAAACACGCGTTTGAACTCGTCCTCGCCGTACGATTCGCGGAAGTTGCGCAGCTCTTCGAAACGCCGGCGTGGCGCATTGGACAGCAGCGCCGCTTCTTCGATGTCGCCGGCGGCAAGGTGCCGGTGGAGCAGCCTGGCGGCGTTCAGCGCGCTGGTCGGCGCGAGCTCCGCCACGGGCAGCAGCTGCAGCGCGTCCGCGGCAGGGGTGCGCAGCGTGTAGCTGATGCGCGCGCCGCCGTCGAGCTCGAGCGCGCGGGTCTCCTCCGTCTGGCCCCGCGCCGCCGCTGCTACCAGCAACGCAGCGAAGAGGGCGCAGGCCCGGCGCCATGCCATCAGGCGGCGGCCCTGACAGGAGCCGCGCGGTAGCGCGCCAGCAGTTCTTCGCGCTTGATGCGCGCGGCCGCGGCGCTCTTTGCCTTGATGTGGCCATAGCCGCGCACCGACTCGGGCAGCGAAGCGATCTCGATGGCGAGCGCGTGGTTGTCCCGCGTCAGCCCCTGCAGCAACGCGTCCATGGTTGCTTCGTACTCGGCAATCAGCGCGCGCTCCATGCGGCGCTCCTCGGTGCGGCCGAAAATGTCGAACGCGGTTCCACGGAGGCCTTTTAGCCTGGCAAGAAATCCGAACAGATGCGACACCCAGCCCCCGAACTGCATTTTCCCGGGTTCTCCCGTGCGTGGATCGGGCTTGGCGAGCAGCGGCGGCGCAAGGTGGTACACGAGCTTGTAGTCGCCTTCGAACATGGCCTCGACCTTCTTGCGGAACGCGCCGTCGGTGTACAGGCGCGCAACCTCGTATTCGTCCTTGTAGGCGAGGAGTTTTGCGTAGTAGCGGGCCACCGCTTCGGCCAGCTTGCTCGAACCGGCCCTGCTCTGCTCTTCGTGCCTTACACGGTCGACAAGCTTCCTGTACCTCGCCGCATACGCCGCATCCTGGTAGCCGGTCAGGAACTGCGCGCGCCGTTCCACCAGTTCCTCGAGGTTGCGCGAGAAGTGCTGCTCGATCGGGATGATTTCGGCGGGCACGGCAACGCGCCGCACGCGCTCCAGGTCCACCGCGGCGCGCCGGCCCCAGACGAAGGACTGCTGGTTGAACGCGACCGAGACGCCGTTCAATTCGATGGCGCGCTCGATGGCCTCGCGGCCGAGCGGCACCCAGCCCTTCTGCCAGGCGTAGCCGAGCATGAACATGTTGGTGGCGATGGAGTCGCCCATGAGCGCGGTGGCGAGCTCGGCGGCGGGCACGAAGTCGGCGTTCTTGCCGCCGCAGGCCTCGCGGATGTCGTGCGCGAGATCGCTGCCCGGCAGCTGCCAGTTGGGGTTCTTGACGAATTCGGCGGTGGGCGAGGTCGTGCCGTTCACCAGCGCATGGGTTTTCTGACTGTGCATTTTGTCGAGCGCGTCGCCGGTGGCCGTCACCACCAGGTCGCAGCCGAGCACCAGGCGCGCGTCGCCCGTGCCCAGGCGCGCCACGTGCACCTGGTCCGCGCTGGCGGCGATTTTCACGTGCGACATCACCGCGCCGTACTTCTGCGCGAGGCCCGACATGTCGAGCACCGACACGCCCTTGCCCTCCAGGTGGGCCGCCATGCCGAGGATCTGGCCGATGGTGATCACGCCGGTGCCGCCGATGCCGGTGATGAGGACACCGTACTGGCCCTGCAAATCCGCGATTTCGGCTTCAGGCAGATCGGGGAAGCCGTCGCCGGTTTTCGCTCCTGATTTGCCTTTTTTCAGTTTGCCGCCTTCGACCGTGACGAAGCTCGGGCAAAAGCCCTTCACGCACGAGTAGTCCTTGTTGCAGGTCGACTGGTTGATGGTGCGCTTCCTGCCGAATTCGGTTTCCAGCGGCTCGACCGAAAGGCAGTTGGACTTGCTGCTGCAGTCGCCGCAGCCCTCGCACACCATCTCGTTGATCACCGCGCGCTTGGCGGGATCGGGGAATTCGTTGCGCTTGCGGCGGCGGCGCTTCTCGGAGGCGCAGGTCTGGTCGTAGATCAGCGCCGACACGCCGGGCAGGGCGCGCAGTTCGCGCTGCACCGCGTCCAGGTCATCGCGGTGGCGGATGGTGACGCCGGGCGCCCAATTCACGCCCGCGGGGTATTTTTCGGGCTCGTCGGTGACGACGATGATCGGCGTCACGCCCTCGGCGGCGATCTGCCGCGAAATGATCGCCGGATCGAGCGGCCCGTCGTGGTGCTGGCCGCCGGTCATCGCCACCGCGTCGTTGTAGAGGATTTTGTAGGTCATGGTGACCTTGGCGGCGACCGCCGCGCGGATCGCCAGCAAGCCGGAGTGGTAGTAGGTGCCGTCCCCGAGGTTGGCGAAGATGTGCTTCTCGTTGGTGAACGGCGCCTGGCCGATCCAGGTCGCGCCTTCGGCGCCCATGTGCGTGAAGGTCGAGGTGCTGCGGTCCATCCACACCGCCATGAAGTGGCAGCCGATGCCGGCGGTGGCGCGGCTGCCTTCGGGCACGCGCGTGGACGTGTTGTGCGGGCAGCCCGAGCAGAAGTAGGGCTGGCGGATCGAGGTCACGCGCGGCTTGGCGAGCGCCTTTTCCTTGAAATCCAGGTAGGCGAGCCGCTCCCTGAACTGGCTTCCCAGGGCGGAAATCATGTTCAGCTTCTCGAGCCGCTGGGCGATCGCCTTGGCGACGATCGCCGGGTTGTGCTCGTAATGCGCGGGCAGCAGCCAGCTGCCGGCGGGCTGGCCCTCGGCGCGGCTCCATTCCCCGTTGTCGTCGAATTTGCCCACCACGCGCGGCGCGCGCTTGCTGGCTTCCCAGCTGTAGAGCTCCTCCTTGATCTGGTACTCGATCAGCTGGCGCTTTTCCTCCACCACTAGGATCTCTTCCAGCCCCTGCGCGAAGCGGCGTGCGCCCTGCGGCTCGAGCGGCCAGGACATCGCCACCTTGTAGACGCGCAGGCCGATGTCGCGCGCGACCTTTTCGTCGATGCCGAGGTCGGAGAGGGCCTGCATGGTGTCGCCGAAGCTTTTGCCGGTGGTGATGATGCCGAGCCTCGGATTGGGACAATCCCAGATGACGCGATCCAGGCCGTTGGCGCGCACGTAGGCGAGCGCCGCGTAAACCTTCCAGTCGAGCAACCGCGCTTCCTGCTCGAGGATGCCGTCCGGCCAGCGGATGTTCAGTCCTTCTTTCGGCATGGCGAAGTCGGCCGGCATTTTCACCTGCACGCGATCCGGGTCC
>CAZPNH010000056.1:0-7776 GCA_964587635.1 uncultured Bordetella sp. | reverse complement strand
CATCTCGGTATTGGCGACCGATCCAAACCACGTCTTCCTGTACGAAGTCTATGACAATGAGGCGGCATTGAATGCTCATCGGATGACCGATCATTTCAAGAAATACCAGGCTGCGGTGGCCAACATAGTCACGGGCCGCAGCGTCCGGGCGCTGACTGGAATCGCATTCAATTCCAAGGCCCAGTAGTTTCCCCCGACAATGCAGCCGGAAAGCCGGAGCGCACTCGAGCGGCCCGGAGTTTCGGGAAGTATTCATTTCTCGCGAATGACCGCTTTTGGCCGAAAGCGGTCGCGTCCACACGACTCAAGCGACCAAAAACACCAGGAAATCAGGCCGCGGCGAGCGTGTAGCTCTGCACCGGCTGCTGGAAGCCCTTGAGCCGCAGCGATTCGCCGAGCTGCAGTTCAGGGCGCCCCTCCTCGCCGAGCAGCTCGATGGTGCGCGGATCGACCAGCACCTCGCCGTGCGCCGCCTCGGCGCAGAGGCGCGAGGCCAGGTTCACCGCGGGGCCCACGGCGGTGTATTCCAGGCGCGAGGCCGCGCCGATCACGCCCACCGTGACGAAGCCGCTGGCCACGCCGACGCCGACGCCCAGCGTGAGGTCGGCATCAGACCAGCGCGCGGTGATTTCCATGCCGCTCTGCCGGATGCGTGCCGCCAGCCGCAGCGCGCGCTGCGCGTGGTCGGGCAGCGCGATCGGCGCGCCGACCAGGATCAGCACGCCGTCGCCCGCCTGGTCCTTGATGGTGCCGCCGCTCTCGGTGGCGGCGGCGCCCACCGCGTCGTAGTACTCGCGCAGGATACGCATCACCTTCTGCGACGAGGTCGCGGCGGTGAAGGCGGTGAAGCCGCGCAGGTCGCAGCACACCACCGACAGCTCCAGCGTCTGCTCGTCGGTGGCGCTCTTCAGGCCGCGCCGGCCGACCAGCTCGGCCACCTGCGGCGACAGGAACTTGGACATGAACTGCGCGCGGCGGCCCTGGGTGACGTGGTACTGCACGCCGCCCACGAGGAAGATCAGCAGCCCGATGGCGGTCGCCACCGGCGCGATGTTGTTGGGCAGCACCACGCCGGAGGCCATGAACGGCGCGGCGACGGCAAAGGCGATGAGGCGCGTCGCCTCGGCGGCGTCCGGCCGCCGGTTGAGCATCATCAGCGTGGAGAACAGGCCCAGCACCAGCGACAGCGTGAGCGGCACCGCGAACAGCCAGAATTCGGGTGAACCCCGTTCGAACACTTCGGCGAAGCCGGCGTTGAGGAATTTCTCCACGCGCAGGCGCGGGAACATGAACGCCATGAGCACGTAGAAGACCACCAGCCCCTGCGCGACGCGCAGCAGGTTGTCCGGCCCGCGCGTCTTCAGGTTGCGCGCGGGCACCGTGCGCCGCACGCGCAGGATCCATTCATAGGCGAAGATGAAGGCCAGCGCCTCCGGGATCGCGAACACGCCATCCCACACGGCGATCAGGCCGTGATAGTGGCGTGGATAGGCGATCTGCGTGCCGATGCCGATCGACACGCCCACCGATACCAGGAACAGCGCCAGCGCGCGGCTGGTGGGCGAGCTGCGGTCGGCGATGACGAAGGCCAGCGCCATCCCCATCGCCAGCAGCGCGGTGATGATGTGCGGCGTGGTGTCGATCACGGCTGCTTGGCGAAACCTTCCCGCATCCTGCGGTCGAAGTCCTGGGCGATCCTGGCGTCGTTATCCAGCATTTCCTGCGCGTTGGTGGCTGCGTACTGGATGCCGCCCATGTCCGTGTACGCCTTCTGCACGCGTTCGCTCCACAAACCGATGTCGCGCACCGTGGGCACGATGCGCGAGAACAGGCGCTTTCTGAAGCGGATTTGCCCCTCCGCGCCGTCAACTTCTTTCAAAACTTCCTTGACGTCGAAACCCAGCTGTTCCCACATCTCCGGCGAGTTGAAGCGGTCGCGCAGGTGGTAGGAGCCCTCGATGACGAAGTCCTCGCGCTCGCGCCGTTCCGCGTCGCTCAGCTCCGGGTAGTAGTCGCGCAGCGCGAGGCGGCCGAAGGCCACGTGGCGCGCCTCGTCCTGCATCACGTAGGCGTTGACCGCCTGGCACAGCGGGTTCCTGGAGTAGTCGCGGATGCGCTGGAAGGCGACCAGCGCGACCCCCTCGATCAGCACCTGCATGCCGAGATAGGTGAAGTCCCAGCGCGGGTCGTTGAGCGCCTTCTCGAGCAGCGCCTGCAGCGGCCTGGAGATCGGGTAGACGAACTTGAATTTCTCGGTGAGCAGCCGGCGGTAGGCTTCCACGTGGCGCGCCTCGTCCATCACCTGCGTGGCGGCGTAGAACTTGGACTCGATGCGCGGGGCGTCCTTGACGATGCGCGCGGCGCACACCAGCGCGCCCTGCTCGCCGTGCAGGAACTGCGACAGGTTGAACACCTGGCTGTGGTAGCGCAGTTCGGTGCGCTGCTTCTCCGAGAGCTTCTTCCAGAGGGCGGTGCCGAACAGCGGCACCACCTCGTCGGCCATCTGCATCGGGTCTTCCGGGTCGACCGGAATGCGCCAGTCGATGCGCGTGTCGGCGTCCCACTGCTCCTTCTTGCCCTTGGAATAGAGCTTGAGCAGCTCGTCCGAGCGCGCGTCGTAGTCCCAGGTGAAGGCGACTTCGCCGGTGGCGGGGAATTTCCAGTGCGTTTCCTCGACGGGCATGACGTAGCGGTAGAGCGTGGACATCAGCCGGCCCTTTTTTGTTCTTTAATTTCCAATTTCAAAAGATTTTCAAAACCTGCGGCCTCCAGCGAAGCGCTGAAATGGTGGCCCTGCCATTCGTCGCAGCCGAAGGCGAGCAGGCGCGCGAGCTGCGCCTCGCTCTCCACACCCTCGGCGGCCACGCGCAGCCCCAGCGCGCGCGCCATCGCCACGATGGTCTGCACGATGGTCGCATCGTGCGGATGCGCGTCCAGCTCGCGCAGGAAGGAGCGGTCGATTTTCAGCTTCTCGATGGGCAGCTGGCGCAAATAGGCGAGGCTGGAATAGCCGGTGCCGAAATCGTCGATGGCCACGCGCACGCCCAGCTCGCCGATGCGGCGCAGCGTCTCGACGTACTCCGCCAGGTGTGCCATCAACACGCGCTCGGTGACCTCCAGTTCGATGCAGGAGCCCGGCACGCCGTTGGCGCTCAGTGCCTCGCGCAGCTGCGCGACATAGGCGTCGCCCTGCGCGAGCTCGGTGGCGGAGACGTTGAGCGCAAACCAGAGGTGGTCGGCGCCCATCTGGTTTCGGCGCCAAGCGCCGATCTGGGACAGGGCGCGCTCCAGCGTCCACTGCCCCAGCGGCCGGATCAGGCCGCAATCCTCGGCCACCGGCACGAAGCGGTCGGGCATCAGCAAGCCGTCGCGCGGATGGTGCCAGCGCACCAGCGCTTCGGCGCCGACGATGCCGCCGGCGACGGAAGCGCGCACGGGGTTGCTCCTGACGACGGGTTGCCAGTGCAGCGCCAGCTCGCCGCGCGCGAGCGCGTGGCGCAGGTCGTTTTCCATGCCGAGGCGCGCCACCGCGCGCGCATTGAGCTCGGGCGAGAAGAAGCGGAAATTGTTGCGGCCGGTTTCCTTGGCGTGGTTGGCCGCCGCGTCGGCGTTCTTCAGCAGCTCGCCGAAATCGCGGCCGTCGCCCGGGTAGACGCCGATGCCGATCGAGGCGGTGACGCTGAGCGTCTGGCCCTCGATGGTGAAGGGGCGCGAGAGGATGCCCAGCGTGCGCTGCGCCAGCGTGGCCGCGTCCTGCGAATCCTTGAGCCCGTTCCACAGCAGCACGAACTCGTCGCCGCCCAGGCGCGCGAGCGTATCGTCGCGCCGCAGCGTGCCGCCCAGGCGCTCGGCGACCGCGCGCAGCAGCGCGTCGCCGGCCGCATGGCCGAGCGAGTCGTTGACCAGCTTGAAGCGGTCCAGGTCGAGGAACAGCAGCGCGAGGCTGCCGCGGCTGCGCGCCGCCGCGAGGATCGCCTGGCCGGCGCCGTCGGCGAGCAGCACGCGGTTGGGCAGGCCGGTGAGCGCGTCGCGCGTGGCCAGGTACTGGATGCGCTCCTCCGCCTGCTTGCGCGAGGTGATGTCGGCGCCGGTGCCGCGGTAGCCGGCGAGCTTGCCCGCCGCGTCGAACACCGGCACGCCGGTGACCGATTGCCAGATGACGCGGCCCGACTTGGTGAGCGAGCGGTGCACCTGGTCGCGGAAGCCCTCGGCGTGCGCGGCGCGCTGCGCGAACCAGTCCGCCATCGCCTGCGCCTCGCCCAGCGGCATGAATTCGCGCGGCGCGCGGCCGATCATTTCGTGGCGTCGGTAGCCGAGCACGGTCTCGACGCGCTCGGAGAGGAAGGTGTAGCGCCAGGCGGTGTCGGTCTCCCAGACGTATTCGCCCGAGGCCTCGAGCACGTCGCGGAAGCGCTGCTCGCGCTCGGCCAGCGCCTGGCGCGCCTTGCGCTGCTCGCTCACGTCGCGCAGCACCGATTGCACCACCAGGCGCCCGCGCTCCAGATAGGACACGCTAGCCGCCTCCACCACCACGTCGCTGCCGTCCAGGCAGCGCAGCAGCCGCTCCTCGAACGCGGTCGCGCCAGGCCCCGCGCCGAGGTAGCGCATGCGCTCGGCAAAGCGCGCGCGGTGGTCGGGATGCACGATGTCCTCGATCTTCCTTCCCAGCAGTTCCCTGGGCGACGCGGCCTTGATGAGCCGCAGCGCGGCCGGGTTGACGTACTCGATGATGCCGCTGGAGAAAACCGTGACCCCGTCGGGCGCGAGCTCGATCAGCGAACGGTAGCGCGCTTCGGCGTCGCGCACCGCCTGCTCGGCGCGCTTGCGCGCGTCGATCTCGGTCAGCGTGCCGCTCATGCGCAGCGCGCGCCCCGAGGCGTTGCGCTCGGTGACGCGGCCGGCGCAGTGCACCCATTTCCACTCGCCGGGCGCGGTGCTGAGGCGGAATTCCAGGCCGCGCACCGCCGGCCCCGCCCCTTTCAGCGCGTCGAGGAACGCGGCGCGCACCGCCGCCCGGTCGGAGGGGTGCACCCGTTCGTGCATCTCCACGCTGCGCTGGAAACGGCGCGCGCCCAGGATGCCGGCGAGCCCGCCGCCGACGTGCATCTGGTCGGTGCCGATGTCGAGGTCCCAGACCGCGAGGTTGCCGCCCTCGGTGGCGAGTTCCAGGCGCTCCTTGGCCTCGCTCAGCGCGTGCTCCGCGCGGCGCTTGTCGGTGATGTCCTGGCCGACGCCGCGGTAGCCGAGGAAGCGGCCGCTCGCGTCGTAGCGCGGCTTGCCGCTCACCACGTGCGAGCGCAACTCGCCCGCGTCGCGCCGCGAGATGACGAAATCGAAGAACGGCAGCTGCGCGTCGAGCTGCTGCAGCCGCTCGAAGTGCTCCACCAGCGCGCGCGGCTCGACCGTCACGCCGGGCACTTCCCACAGCCGCTTGCCGTGCGCCATTTCGGCGCCGAACAGCGCCGCCACCGCGGGGCCGCCCGACAGCCAGCTGATGCGGTGCCCGGTGTCGGTTTCCCAGAACCAGTCCGCCGACAGCGAGGTCAGGTGGCGAAAGCGCTCCTCCGACAGGCGCAGCGCCTGCGTCGCCAGCCGGTCGCGCCGCCGCGCGTCGTACCAGACGCCGAGCAGCACCAGGCCGCCCGTTACCAGCAGCAGCGCGTCGAACAGTTCCGACCACGCCACGCGGCTAGTCCGCCATTTCGTGCGCCGGCGGCGCGGTCTTGATGACTTCCTCGATGGTGGTGAAGCCGGCGGCCACCTTCATCGCGCCGCTGATGCGCAGCGGCTTCATGCCGTCGCGGAAGGCCTGGTCGCGGATCTTGCCGAGGTCCGCGCCCGCGCCGACGATTTCCTTGATGCCGCGCGTGCACACCAGCGTCTCGTAGATGCCGACGCGGCCGGCGAAGCCCGTCATGCGGCACTCGAGGCAGCCCACCGGCTTGTAGACCGAGGCCGGCCGGTTCGCCTTCCAGGGCGCGACCAGCCCTTCCCAGGCCTGCACGTCTTCGATGCGGTGCAGTTCCACCTTCTGCTTGCAGTGCGGGCAGAGGATGCGCACCAGCCGCTGCGCCATCACGCCGTTGAGGGTCGCGACGAGCAGGTAGGGCTTGATGCCGAGTTCGAGCAGGCGCGTCACCGCGCTGGGCGCGTCGTTGGTGTGCAGCGTGGAGAGCACCAGGTGGCCGGTCAGCGCCGCCTGCACCGCCATTTCGGCGGTTTCCAGGTCGCGGATCTCGCCCACCATGATGATGTCCGGGTCCTGGCGCATGAGCGCGCGCAGGCCCTCGGCGAAGCCCAGCTCGATCGCGTTCGACACCTGCATCTGGTTGAACGAGCCCTCGACCATTTCGATCGGATCCTCGATGGTGCAGACGTTGACTTCCGGCGTCGACAGTGCCTTCAGCGTCGAATACAGCGTGGTGGTCTTGCCCGAGCCGGTCGGCCCGGTGACCAGCACGATGCCGTTCGGCTTCTCGGTCATTTCCTTCCAGCGCTGGCTGTCCTCCTCCGAGAAGCCGAGCTCGCGGAAATCGCGCACCAGCACTTCCGGGTCGAAGATGCGCATCACCAGCTTCTCGCCGAAGGCGGTGGGCAGCGTCGAGAGGCGCAGCTCGACCTCCTCGCCGTCCAGCGTGCGCGTCTTGACGCGGCCGTCCTGCGGCCGGCGCTTTTCCACCACGTCCATGCGCGAGAGGATCTTGATGCGGCTGGTCATGGCGGCCAGCACCGAGGCCGGGATCTGGTAGACCTGGTGCAGCACGCCGTCGATGCGGAAGCGCACGATGCCGAATTCGCGCCGCGGCTCGATGTGGATGTCGCTCGCGCGCTGCTCGAAGGCGTAGCTCCAGATCCAGTCCACCAGCTTGACGATGTGCGCGTCGTTGGCGTCGAACTGCTTGTTGCCCGCGCCCATCTCCACCAGCTGCTCGAAGTTCTGCAGCCCGGAGAGGCCCGCCACCCCCTTGGCCGCGCCCTTCATGGACTTGGCCAGGTTGTAGAACTCGACCTGGTAGCGCTCGATGTCCGCCGGGTTGGCGATCACGCGGCGGATGTCCAGCTTGATGATGCGCTGCAGCTCCTTCTCCCACTCGCGCACGTAGGGATCGCTGACCGCGATCACCACTTCCTTGCTGGTAACGCCGATCGGCAGGATCTTGAAGCGCGTCGCGTAGGACGAGGACATCACCTCGGTGACCGATGAGAAGTCGATCTTGAGCGGGTCGATGTGGCGGTATTCCAGGCCGACGCGCTTGGCCAGCCATTCGGTGAGCGGCTCGAGCGTGAGCGGCTTGAACGGCGCCAGCGCGCTCTTGAACTTCTGGTCGGCGATCACCGACAGCGGGTGCTGCGTGCCGCGGAAGTAGCGCCGCTCCTTCTTCATCTTCTCGGCGGCGTCCGTCTCGACCATCTTGTCCTCGACCAGCCAGTCGAGCAGGTCGGCGATGGTGAGGCGGCGTTCGGCGACTTTGGGGTCCACAGCGGCCATATGCGGGGGATTATGCCCTAGCGGCGCTACACTCGCTCTGTGAACAGTGCCGCCGCGACACCGAAATCACGGTCCCTTGCGCAGGACGTCGGCCTGGGCGAAGTCTGGGCCTGGAGCATGTACGACTTCGCCAACTCGGGCTACACCACGGTGGTCATCACCGCCGTGTTCAACGCCTTCTTCGTCGCCGCCGTGGCCGGCGGGGCGCCCTGGGCCACTTTCGCCTGGACCGCGGCCCTTTCGGTGTCTTATCTCGCCGTGCTGCTGAGCGCCCCCGTGGTCGGCGC
>CAZPNH010000055.1:4300-7793 GCA_964587635.1 uncultured Bordetella sp. | reverse complement strand
CCACCTCATCAACCGCGCCGCCGTGAACGAGCTCGCCTCGGGCGTGCGCACGCTCGCGGGCGAAGCCGACCTGGAAGTGCGCGGCGGCCGCGGGGGCTTCCCCGAAGCGCTGTACGCGCAGATCGCCCGCCTGCCGGGCGTGGCGGTGGCGAGCCCGGTGCTGGAGGCCGAGGCCGGCATCGCGGGCAGCTCGAAAACCATCCACCTCATCGGCATCGACCCGCTGCGCGCCGCGCTCATCCAGCCCGCGCTGTTCGCGGAGGACCCGGGAAAGCGCCTGGCGCTTTTGAAGCCCGATGTGGCGCTGGTTTCTCCGTCTTTGGATTTCAAGGACAGGCTTTTCATCGTAACCGGGTTGTCCGAAGTCCCTCTCGAAATTTCAGGTTCCTTGTCGTCACTTCGAGGCGCCACGGCACTGACGGATATCTCGACAGCACAATGGCGGCTCGGCCGGCTGGGCGAGTTGAACCGCATCGACCTGCGCCTCGCGCCCGGCGCCGACCGCGACGCGATGCGCGGGAAAATCGGCGCGCTGCTGCCGCCGGGCGTGTTCGTCTCCACGCTGGACGCGGTGGCGGAGTCGGGCGCCAACCTGTCGCGCGCCTACCGCGTCAACATGAACGTGCTCGCGCTGGTGGCGCTGTTCACGGGCGGCTTCCTGGTGTTCTCGGCGCAGGCGCTGGAAGTGGCGCGGCGGCGGCAGGAGCATGCGCTGCTGCGCGTGCTGGGCCTCGTGCGGGGCGGCGTCGCGCGGCTGGTGCTCATGGAGTCGGCCCTGCTGGGGACCGTGGGCGGCGTGCTCGGCATCGCGCTCGGCTACGGGCTCGCCCGCGCCGCCGCGCGCGTGGGCGGGGCGGACCTGGGCGCGGGTTTTTTCCGCGGCGTGGTGCCGCAGATCGATTTTCCGATCGAAAACAGCCTGTTCTACGTCCTCGGCGGCGTCGCGGTGGCGCTCGCCGGTGCGCTGCTGCCCGCGCTGGACGCGGCGCGCGCGGCGCCCGCGCAGGCGCTCAAAGCGGGCGACGAGCAGCGCATGTTCGGCCGCGCGGTCAGGATCTGGCCGGGGCTGCTGTGCATCGGCCTCGCGCTGCTTCTCCTGCCGTTGAAAGCGGTGAACGGCATTCCGGTCGCGGGATACGCGGCCATTGCATGTTTGTTGATGGGTGGGATTTTTTTGATGCCCTGGGTTTCATCGTTCACATTCAGAAAACTGAAAACCGGTGCAAACATTCCCTATTCCCTCGCGCTGTCGCAACTGCGCGGCGCCCCCGGCCAGGCCATGGTGAGCCTCGCGGCGATCGTCGCCAGCTTCTCGCTCATGGCGGCGATGGCGATCATGGTGGCCTCGTTCCGCAATTCGGTGGACGACTGGCTGGGCGTGGTGCTGCCCGCCGAGCTGTACTTCCGCACCACGCAGGCAGGCGAGACGGCGTGGATCGAGCCGGCGATGGAGGCACAGGTGAAAGCGCTGCCGCAGGTGGAGCGCGCGGAATTCCTGCGCAGCAGTCGCATCACGCTGGACCCGGCGCGGCCCGCGGTGGCGCTGATCGCGCGTGATCTCGGTAGCTTTCGTTTCCCGTCGCTTGAAAAATCCTATGAGCGCAAGCAGGGCGATCCGCCGCCCGCCTGGGTATCGGAGGCGCTGGCGGACTTGTATGGGTTTTCGCCCGGCAAGGAAATCGCCATTCCTCTCGCGGGGAAGCAATGCAAATTCATCGTGGCCGGCGTCTGGCGCGATTACGCGCGCCAGCACGGCGCCATCGTCATCGAGCGCTCGACCTACGCCGCGCTCTCGGGCGACCGGCGCGCCAACGACGCGGCGCTGTGGCTCAAGCCCGGCGAGAGCGTCGCGGCGGCCACCGATGCGCTGCGCGCGCTGCCCGGCGGCGCGCTGCTCGAGATATCCGGCCCGGGCGGGATCCGCCGGGCGTCGCTGGCGATCTTCGACCGCAGCTTCGCGGTGACCTACGCGCTGGAAGCGGTGGCGGTGCTGGTCGGCCTGTTCGGCCTTTCCTCCAGCGTCGGCGCCATCGTGCTGTCGCGCCGGCGCGAGTTCGGCATGCTGCGCCACCTTGGCATGACCCGCGGCCAGATCGGCGCCATGCTGGCCGCAGAGGGCGGATTGCTCGCGGTGCTGGGCGTGCTGGTGGGGCTCGTGCTCGGCGGCGCCATCAGCCTGGTGCTGATCCACGTCGTCAACCGGCAGTCGTTCAACTGGAGCATGGACGTGCATCCGCCGTACGGGTTGTTGACTGGATTGTCATTGGCGTTGATTTTTTTATCTTCTTTTACTGCCTTCGTGTCCGGCCGGGAAGCGACCGGCATCGGCCCCGTGCGCGCGGTGAAGGAGGACTGGTGAACCGCCGGGATTTCCTCGCCGCCGGGCTCGCTTATCCGCTGGTGACGCCGGGCACCCGCCTGCGTTTTCCGCGCGACCACGGCGCGCACCCGGACTACCGGCAGGAGTGGTGGTACGTCACCGGCTGGCTGCGCACGCAAGGCGGCCAGGACCTGGGTTTCCAGGTGACGTTCTTCAGGGCCAGGCCGGATATCGAAACCGCCAATCCGAGCAGCTTCACGCCGCGCCAGCTGATCCTCGCGCATGCGGCGCTCTCCGATCCGCGCTACGGCCGCTTGCGCCACGACGAGCGCGCCGCGCGCACCGTGCTTGGCCTCGCGGGCAGCGAACAGGGGACGACCAGGGTATGGGTGGACGACTGGTCCCTTGATCTCTCGAATGAAAAATACACGGCGAAAATCGCAGCGCGGGATTTCTCATTCGATCTTGAATTTGAGCCGCAGGGCGCTCTTGTCCTGCAGGGCGAATCCGGTTTCAGCCGCAAGGGCAACGGCCCCGGGGAGGCGAGCTACTACTACAGCAGGCCGCAACTCATTGTCCGCGGTACCGCGGATGGATCGCCCGTCACCGGCACGGCCTGGCTGGATCACGAGTGGTCGAGCCAGTACATGGCGGCGGGCGCATCCGGCTGGGACTGGTGCGGCCTGAACCTGGACGGCGGCGAGGCGCTGATGGCGTTCCGCATGCGCGGCAAGGAGGGCGCGGTGGCCTTCGCGCCGCCGGGCGTCGTTTTCGAGCCGCTGCGCACATGGAAGTCGCCGAGAACTGGCACGGTTTATCCCGTTTCAGTTCTTGTAAGAGCAAGAGAACAGGAATATCGCCTCGAGCCGCTCATGGACGACCAGGAACTGGACGCCCGTGCGAGCACCGGCACGATCTACTGGGAAGGCGCCGTCCGCGCTTTTCGCGCGGACAGGCAGGTCGGGCGGGGCTACCTGGAACTCACGGGCTACTGGAGACCGATGTCCATTTGACCGGCCGGCCCGCTTGTGTGCGCGGGCGCACGGATAGTTCCGGGCCCGGCGAGGAGCCTAGCCGATGGACATCGGCTTCAGAAATCCGGCAACCCGCCTTGTGGTCGCTGCTGTCGGCATGCTGGCGGCGACCTCGCTCATCGTGGGCGCCGCAGTCCTG
>CAZPNH010000055.1:0-4290 GCA_964587635.1 uncultured Bordetella sp. | reverse complement strand
CTGATGGAGCAGAGCCGGCTGCAGGCCACGATCAGCCACGTGCTGAGCAATACGCTCGCAAGCCGCAGCGAGCTTTTCCTGTCGCTCGTCGACCTGCGCGAGTCGCAGATGCGCTTCATTTCGACGCGGCCGGGTCTAAAGAACAGCGCCCGGAGGATCGCCGCCGGCGTCGGCGCGGTGCAGGAGATCGCGGCGATCGAGGCGGTGCTGAAGTCTTTTCTCGAGACCGGGTTCACGGGGCTGGCGTATTACGACGCGAATGGCCGGGAGGTGGCGCGCGCAGGCAGCTTTACGGTCGCGCCAGCGCTCACCTTCCGCCTCCGCACGCCGCTGCAGTCGGATCTGCTGTGGACGGACCGTTTCGTGCTGCTTGCGCGCATCCCGATCGGCGACGCCGGCGGGCCGCTGGGCACCGTGACGGCGGAGCAGCCGCTGCCGGTCATTACGCAGTGGACGCAGCAGGGCGGAAACCTCGGCGAGACGGGTGAGACGGCGCTTTGCTTCGCAAGAACCGGCGGCATGAGCTGCTTTCCGCAGCGCCTGAGTCCGCGCGCCTTTGACCAGGCGCTCACCGGTGCGGACGGCAAGCGGCTGCCGATATCCTATGCGCTCGAGGGCAAGACCGGCCTGGTGGACACGAGGGACTATCGCGGGCAGCGGGTGGTTGCCGCTTACGGTCCCGTAGGCGGGCTCGGGCTGGGCATGGTCGTCAAAATGGACTCCGCGGAACTGCTCGCGCCTGTGCGCAAGGAACTCCTGACGGTCCTCGTGGTGTGCGCGCTCCTGGTTGCCGGCGGTGCGGTGCTGCTGCGGCGGCTGGTGCGGCCCATGGCGTTGAAGATGGTCCGGGCAGAGGAGGAGGCGCGCCGGGCGGGCGTACGCCTGCAGTTCATCGCCGACAACGTTCCTGCGCTCGTCTCGTACGTCGATGCGGGGGAGCGCTACCGCTTCGCCAACCGGACCTACCAGCAATGGTTCGGCCTCGCGCCGCGGGACATGCTGGGCCGTACGATCGAGGAAGTGTGGGACGCCCGACGCTATGCGGAGGTGAAACCCCACGTCGAGCGGGCGCTGCGCGGCGAGCAGGTCGAGTACGAATCGGCGACCACGGGCATGGACGGCGCGCGGACTCTGCACACGACGTACGTTCCGGATGTCGGGCCCGGCGGCAAGGTACGCGGCTTCTTCAACCTCGGCAGCGACATTTCGCAGATCGCCGAGGCGCGCAAGGCGCTCGCTGACGCCAGGCAACGCCTCGACCTGGCGCTGGACGCTTCGCGAGTCACGGTGTGGGAGACCGACGTGGGTACCGGCGAGACGGTATTGAGCGAAGCCTGGGCCGAACTGCTGGAGCGGCCGCCGGGCGAAACGCATACCACCGTAGCGGAGCTTTCGGCGCTGGTGCACCCGTCGGAAATCGCGGAACTCAAGCGGACTTCGATGGAGGTGGTCAGGGGCAAGCGCGACCACTATGCCGTCGAGCACCGGGTGCGCGCGGCGAGCGGCCAATGGAAATGGATCCTGTCGCGCGGGCAGGTGGTCGAGCGCGATCCGGCGACGGGCAGGGCGCTGCGCATGATGGGCACCAACCTGGACATCAATGCGCGCAAGGTGGCCGAGCTGCGCACGGAGCAGCTGGCGAACTACGACGCGCTCACCGGCGCCGCCAACCGCACGCTGTTCGGCGACCGGGTCTCGCGGGCGATCGTGCGCAACCGCCGCGCCGGCGGCCGCGCGGCGCTGATGTACCTGGACATCGACAGGTTCAAGGGGGTGAACGACAGCCTCGGCCACGCGGCGGGCGATGTGCTGCTGAAGGAGTTCGCGGCACGGCTGCGCGCCTGCGTGCGCGCCACCGACACCGTGGGGCGGCTCGGCGGCGACGAATTCGCCGTGCTGCTGGAGGACGTGACCCGGGCCGGCACCGCTGCGCTGGTCGCGGAAAAAATCCTCGAGGCGGTGCGCGCGCCGATGAACATCGAGGGGCGCGCGCTGGGGATGACCACGAGCATCGGCATCGCGGAATTCGGCGCGGAGGCGGGGGAGGCGGAGGCGCTCGCCCGGCGCGCGGACACGGCGCTCTACGAGGCCAAGGCGGCCGGGCGGGACACCTACCGCGTCGCGGGCTGAGCCGCGCCGCGGGCGCGCAGCGAGGACAGCGCTACGCCCGCGAGGATGAGCACGATGCCCGCGCCGTGGAACCAGCGCGGGTACTCGTCCAGGAACAGCATCGACAGCACGACGAAGATGCCGGGCATCAGGTGCATGGTGGCGCCCGCGCGCGCGGCGCCCAGGCGCTTCACCACGTAGGTCCAGCCCGCGCCCGCCAGCAGCAGGGACCCGATGGCCGAGTAGACGACGGCAATCAAGCCCGCGGCCGACAGCTTGACGACCGGGTTGGAAATCATTTCGAACAAAACCCAGGGAAGCATCACCACCAGGCCCATGGCGCACAGGGCGGTGAGGAACTCGGGCGTATCCAGGTCGTCGCGCCGCATGCGCAGGAACACCGTGTAGGCGCCCCAGAGCAGCATCGAGGCCAGCGCCAGCGCGTCGCCGACGTTGAACGACACCAGCGACAGCTGTCCCTGCGTGCCGATCAGCGCGACTCCGCAGAACGATATCGAGACGCCCGCCCATTGCCGCGCCGCGATGCGCTCGCCCAGCAGCGGCCGCGACAGCAGCAGGATGAAAATGGGCGCGGTGGAGAGGTAGAGCGTGGCGCTGGTGGCGGTGGTGTAGTGCAGTCCCAGCCACTGGAAGGCGAGGTGCAGGCCGCCGCCGGTGAGGCCGATGGCGATCAGCACTTTTTTTCCCTGCAATTTCCCGAATTTTCTCTGCAGTCCGGAAAAAGTGAAGGGCAGCAATATCAGGAGAACGACGACCAGCCTGCCCGCGGTCGCGATGCCGGGCGCGATGTCGCCGCGCACTGCGCGCGCGACGATCCAGTTGCCCGACCACAGCAGCAGGGTCGCGGCGAGAACCAGCCATGCTTTGCCGGGAAAACTGCGGCGCATTCCGCATGCTAATCTGAAGCGATGCCGCAGATTGTTGCTGCCGGGTATCAGCTCGAGTACGCCTGGATCGGCGGCGCCGCGCCGACGCTGGTTTTCCTGCACGAAGGCCTCGGCTCGATCCGCCAGTGGCGCGATTTTCCGGAGAAAGTGGCGCGCGCTACCGGTTGCCGCGCGCTGGTGTACGACCGTTACGGCTACGGCAATTCAGATGTGTTGCGCGAGGAAAGGGTGGGGGTCGATTTCATGCATCGGGAAGCTTTGCTGTTTCTCCCGGAAGTCCTTTTACAGTTGAAAATTCAAGACCCCATCCTGGTAGGCCATTCCGACGGCGCTTCCATCGCCCTGATCTACGCCGGCAGCCATCCGGTGCGCGGCGTGGCGGTGCTGGCGCCGCATGTGTTTGTCGAAGAGCCCGGTTTGCAGAGCATCAAGGCCATCAGCGCCGGCTTCGAAACAAGCGGCCTGCGCGAGCGCCTGGGGAAGTATCATCGGGATGCGCGCAAGACCTTTCATTTGTGGGCCGACGCGTGGCTGGACCCGGCGTTCCGGCAGTGGAACATCGAGGAATATCTGCCCCGCATCCGCTGCCCGCTGCTGGCGATCCAGGGCGAGGACGACGAGTACGGCAGCATGGCGCAGCTGGACGCCATCCGGCGCCAGGCGGGCGGGCCCTGCGAGCTGCTGAAGCTGCCCGGGTGCGGCCATTCGCCGCACAAGGACCAGCCGGAGAAGGTGTTGAAGGCGGTTACTGAATTCATCGGGAAAATCATTGGAACAAACGCTTAAAGCCGACGTCCGCACCATCAGCCTGGTGGCGCTCGCGCACGGGCTGTCGCATTTCTTCCAGATCGCCACCGCGGTGGTGTTCCCGCTCATCAAGGAAGACCTGGACGTGTCCTACGCCGCGCTGGGCGGCACGGTCGCGCTCTACTACGTGGTGTCGGGCATCTGCCAGACGCTGGCCGGCTTCGCGGTGGACCGCTTCGGCGCGCGCCGCGTGCTGTTCTTCGGGCTCGCGCTGAGCACCGCCGGCGCGCTCTTCGCCGGCTTCGCGCACCGCTACGAAATGCTGCTGGTCGCGGCGTTCGTCGGCGGCCTGGGCAACAGCGTGTTCCATCCCTGCGATTTCTCGATCCTCAACGCGCGCGTAAACAAAGATCGCCTGGGCTATGCCTTCAGCTGGCACGGCATCGCCGGCTTCCTCGGCTACGCCGCGGCGCCGACCTACGCCATCGCCATGGTGGGCGCGGCCGGCTGGCGCGGCGCGCTGCTG
>CAZPNH010000054.1:0-7794 GCA_964587635.1 uncultured Bordetella sp. | reverse complement strand
CGCAACGCGAGCGCTATGCAGGCGATCCGGGCGCCTGGCTGGCGAAGTTCGAGGCGCTCGCCGCGCCTTTCGGCTGGCACCTGCAACTGTTCTGCGACGCCCGCATGCTCGCCGGCATGGAATCCTTTCTGCTGAAAGCGAATAGCATCATCGTCATCGACCACATGGGCCTGCCCGAGGCCGCCGCGGGGATCGGGCAGCCCGGTTTCCAGGCGCTGCTGCGGTTGCTGAAAGCAAAGCACGTCTGGGTCAAGCTCGCGGGCGCCGACCGCGTCGCGCAAGCGAGCGGCCGCCTGCGCGACGCGATTCCGTTCATGCAGGCGCTGGTGGCCGCGGCGCCGGAGCGCATGGTGTGGGGTTCCGACTGGCCGAACATCGGCTTTCACTCCCGCCGGCTGGTGCATGACGACGCGATCCTTCCCTACCGCGACCTGGATGCGGGCGAACTGCTCGACGTGCTCATCGAAGCGGTGCCCGACGCCGCGACGCGGCGCGCGATCCTCGAGGCCAATCCGGAGCAGCTGTACGGCTTCGGGCGCTAGCGGCCTCAGGCCGCGTACCAGTACACCGCGATGAAGTGGCAGGCGGTGCCGGCGATGACGAACAGGTGCCAGACGAAGTGGAAGTAGCGGATGCGTTCGGCGAGGAAAAACACCGCGCCCGCCGTGTAGGCGACGCCGCCCGCGAACAGCCAGAATATTCCCCAGCCGGGCACCAGCGTCCAGACGGTATGGGCCGCGATGACCACCAGCCAGCCCATGCCGATGTACACGAAGGTGGATACCGTGTTGTAGCGGATGCCGCCGAGCACCTTGAGCACGATGCCGACCGCGGCCATGCTCCACACCAGCCCGAACAGCGTCCAGCCCCAGGTGCCGTGCAGCACGCCCAGCGTGAACGGCGTGTAGGTGCCGGCGATCAGCAGGTAGATCGCCGAGTGGTCGAGTACCTGGAAGATGCGCTTGGCGCGGCTCTGGCGGAAAGCGTGGAACAGCATCGAGGTGGAATACAGCAGCACCGCGGTGGTCGCGAACACGGCGGCGCCGACCACGTCCATCATGTCCCCGCGCCTGAGCGTCGCGGCGACCAGCACGGGGAAACCGATCAAAGCAAGCAGCAGGCCGACGCCGTGGCTCACGCTGTTGGCGATTTCCTCGCCCGGCGTCTGCGGCCGCTCATGCAGTACCGCGGGATCGTTCAGGGTCAGCATGCGGGAATGCCCTTCAGCTTCTGCGCTCGCAGTGCGACACTGAAAAGATCGCGAAGTTCCGGCGTGAGCAGGAAAACGCCCGGCGCCATCGCGCGCGCGACGCTATTTTGCATGGGGCTCGAGCAGCTCCAGGCGGTTGCCGAAGGGATCGAGAACGAACGCGCGCTCGCACCCCTTGAGCGGCGCATCGTCCTTCACTTCGCAGCCCGCGCCCTTCAATGCGCCGAGCAGCGCGGCAAGATCTTCGACGAGCAGCGCGGGATGCGCCTTCTTCGCCGCGCGAAAGTCCGCCTCCACGCCGAGGTGCAGCTGGATCGGGCCGCAGTGGAACCACAGGCCGCCGCGCGCGGCGAGATTCGCGGGCTTAGGGATTTCCACCAGCCCGAGCAACTCTCCATAGAATTTCCGCGCGCGGTCCTCGCCGCCTTCCGGCATCGCTATCTGGACGTGATCGATGCCGCGGATTCTCATGACGAAGGTCGGATGACGAGTTCCGCGTATCCCGTGGCCGCATCCGGCTCGCGCGCAAACGACCATTCGGACAGCAGCACGAGCAGCACTTCGGCCGTGGTTCGCACCGTGCAGCCGTGGCCTGCGTGGCCGCGCGTCACCCGCCCCTGCGCATCGGCCATGCTGATGTGCAGATGCGACCCGTTGCCCGCGACCGTCCCCGCGAGCGTCAGGATTTCCAGGCCGCCGTGCAGGATCTCCGCCTCGGGAGCGATTCGCACAGGGAAGGCTTCCATGCGGGCAAGCCTATCGCAACTGCCGGAGGAATGTGCGTTGGCGCACCGTAAGGAACCCGCCGCCGGCGCATCCTGTTTGGCCACCATGCTCGCCGAGAAAAAACCCAAGCCCCTGGAAGTCTGCAGCGTCTGCCAGGCGCTGTCGGACCGGCGCGAGGACTTGAACCACCGCTGCAGCAAGACCATCCACGGCAGGCGCTGCTCGGGCGTCTACAAAAGTTCCATGGCCTACACCTGGGAACCCTGCGAATCCTGCCAGGCCACCGGCGCGGTCGGCTCGCAGGTCTGCACCGCGTGCGCGGGATTCGGCTGGACGATGTACGGCTAGGCGCGTACCGCCTGCCGCAGCAGTTCCACCGCGAAGGTCATGAACGCGATCCAGCCGACGGTGAACGCCAGGGTGCGCGCCATGAGCAGGCCGAATCCGCTGATGTGGATCACGGCGTGCGCGGCGCGCGCGTAGAAGAACACCATCGCGGACACTTCCGTCACCGATGTCGATACCCCGGCCGCGTTGGCGATCAACACCACGATCGCGAACGGCACGACGCTCTCGATCGCATTCAGGTGCGCCCGGTTGGCGCGATTCACCCAGGGAGGCAAGGGCGAGGTCGGCGCGATCTTGTAGTCGATCGGCCGGAGCGTGCCGCGCGACAGCACGTAGCCGATGACCACCGGAACCCACAGCACGCCCGTCAGCAGCGCCACGAGCAACAGGTAATACAGTTCGATTGTCATACCCACCCCCCTTTCAATTCGTTGCGGCCCGGGCTCACTGGCCTCCCGTGCCAGGAACGCCGCTGACATTCTGCGCCCAGGCGAGCGCGGAGTCGCACCAGATTCGCCGCATGGGAGGCAACTGCGCCTTCTGCGCCAGGCAGCCCACCCTGAGGGTGTAGCTCGGCGGGTCGTCCGAGTCCGCGCAGGCGAATACGGGCGCGCCGCAGTTCTGGCAGAAGGCCTGCCTGCGCCTGGCGCCGCTGGCAGCGGTCTTCACATAGAACTTGGGCTTGCCCGTCAGGAGGCGAAAGCCTGGCGCAGGCGCCTGCACCGAGACGCGGAACGGGGATCCGCTCAGCACCTGGCAATCCGTGCAATTGCAGGCCCCCACCCGCGACGGATCGACGTCGGCCTCGTAGGTGATCTGCCCGCAATGACAGGAACCGTTGACTCTCATCGGTGCCGATTACTTGCTGCGCCCGTCGTAAGGCATGCGCTTGAGGGTCGAGATCTCGACGCCTTCGAGGCAGCGGACGTTCACGGCGGCGGTGTGCTTGCCGGTGGGATCCTTGCCGAAGGCGAAGGGCGCGCAGCCGCAGGTGCGGCAGAAGTGGTGCTGCAGGACGTGCTTGTTGAACGTGTAGGTGCCGAGGTCTTCCTCCGACGACTCGAGGCGCAGCTTGCTGCGCGGCACGAACCAGAGGAGATAGCCCTTGCGGCCGCAGTGCGAGCAGTTGCACTCGATGGCGGGCCCGGCGTCGGCCTCGACTTCGAAGGCGACGGCGCCGCAATGGCAGCTCCCCTGGTAGATCATTCCCGTACTCCTCGATCGCGTTTCTAGCCGATACTATTGCATATGGCCGACAACGTACTCGAGCAGGCGGTAAAAGGCTGGGCGCGCACGGCCCCGGCGCGCACGACGGAGCTTTCTTCCGACAAGGCGGGCTTCGGGCACTTCTGGCTCAAATCGATGGACTTGCTGGCCCGGCTGCCGGCGAAACCGAAGCGCAACGCGGACGAAGCGGCGGCGGCGGCGGAGATCCTCGCCCTCGCCCGCGCGTCGCGCACGCTCTTCATGCGCGCGCACGCGCGGGGCGTTTACGACGTGCTGACCGCGAAGCAAAGCATGTTCGTACGCGTGGACGACCTGTGCGCCCGCGCGGCGGCGGAGTTTCCCGGACTGGTGCCGGGCGAGAAGGACCTGGCGCGCGAATCGGGCATCGCGCAGGGCGAAAAGGACGGCCTGGAGGTGGACCAGGGGATTTTCCTCTCGCAGGTGCTGAACGACCCGCCGGCCGGCGCGCACCTGTGCCACGCGATGCTGCTGCCGAGGGCGGAATCGCGGGCGCTGCTGCCGGAGTTCCTCAAGACCGGGAAAATCCAGTTCCCCGGCGCGCGCCTGGAGCGCGAAGGCAAAGCCTCGGTGCTGACGATGTCCAACCCGCAGTACCTGAACGCGGAGGACGAAGGCACGCTGGAAGGCATGGAGAGCGCGGTGGATCTCGCGCTGCTCGATCCGCAGACCGAAGTCTGCGTGCTGCGCGGCGACACGGTGACGCACACCAAGCACGCGGGCAAGCGCCTGTTCGGCGCCGGCATCAACCTGACGCACCTGTACCAGGGAAAAATCCGCTTCCTCTGGTACCTGATCCGCGACCTGGGCTTCGTCAACAAGTTCTACCGCGGCCTCGCGCTGCCGGATGTTTCGCCCGAGTAGGATTCCATCGAGAAGCTGTGGATCGCCGCGGTGGAGGGCTTCGCCATCGGCGGCCACTGCCAGATCCTGCTCACCATGGACCAGGTGATCGCGGCCAGGGACGCCTACATGACGCTGCCCGCGCGCAAGGAAGGCATCATCCCGGGCGCGGCCAACCTGCGCCTCGCGCGCCACGTGGGCGACCGCGTCGCGCGGCAGGCGATCCTCGCCGAGCGGCGCATCGACTGCGCGAGCCCCGAGGGCAAGCTCGTCTGCGACTACATCGTCGCGCCCGACGCGATGGATTTCGAGGCGACGCGGCTCGTGGGACATATCACCGGCTCAGGCATGGTCAGCGCCGCGGGCAACCGGCGCGCGCTGCGCATCGCCGAGGAACCGCTGGACGCCTTCCGCCGCTACATGTCGGTGTACGCGCGCGAGCAGGCGCACTGCCATTTCAGCCCGGCGCTCATCGCCAACCTGGAAAAATTCTGGGTTACCGCAGCAGGAAATCGCGCACGGGCTTGATCTGGTCCGCGTGCATCAGCGTCGGCGCGTGGCCGACGCCGGGGAATTCCACCACTTTCGCCTTCGGCCCGCGCCCGGCCATCTTTTCGCAAGTGTCTCTCGTGAGCAGGTCGGACTCCGCGCCGCGCAGCACCAGGGTCGGGCAGCGGATGGCGTCCCACAGCGGCCACATTTCGAGGTCCTTTTCGGGCATCGTGGCGCGGAATGGCTCGGCGATCTTCGGATCGTAGTGCAGGCGGTAGCCGCCGTCGGGATTCCTGCGCAGCACAACCTCGGTGAGAAAGCGCCACTCGGCGTCGCTGTGCGGACCGAAGGGCGCGCTCACCGTGCGCACGTATTTCTCGGCGGTCGCGATGTCGGGAAACACAGGCGCCATGCCGAAATAGGCGGCGATGCGCTCCAGCGACACCTTGGAAATCACCGGCCCGGCGTCGTTGATCACGAGCTTCTGCACGGGCGTGCCCGCCTGCGCGGCGAGCGCCATGCCGATGAGCGCGCCCATCGACGTGCCCAGCCAGTCCAGGTTCTCGACGTCCAGGCGCGCGATCAGGGTCACCATGTCGGAGACGTACTGCGGTATCTGGTAGAGCATCGGGTCGGGCAGCCAGTCGGAGTCGCCGCGGCCGGCGATGTCCGGGCACACCACCCGGTATTGGTCGCTCATGGCGGCGGCGATCGTATCGAAGTCGCGCGCGACGCGCCCCAGGCCGTGCACGCAGACGAGCACGCGCTCGTTCTTCGGGTCGCCCCATTCGAGGTAGGCGATGCGGTGCAGCCCCTTGGGAGAGGCGCACCGTACCGTTTTCTTGCGTGGATCAGCCAACGCTCAGGCCCCGTACTTGAAGGAGAGCGAAAGCCGCGTGCGGAACTGCGTCACCTTGCCATCTTCTACCTTCACGTCGAGCTTGGTCACCTCGGCGATGCGCAGGTCGCGCAGCGACTTGGCGGCGGTCTTCACCGCGCTGCGCGCCGCGTCTTCCCAGGAAATCGGGCTGGTGCCGATGACGTCGGTGACCCTGTAAACCGCGTTCTTGTCCTTCTTGGCCATGATCTTCCCTCCTTGGTGGTCGATGCGGGAATTCCGCCCGGCCATTATCGCCCTAGCGCGGCGCATCGTGCCAGTACCGGCGGCGCTGCTGCCTTTCGCTTTTGACGTCGAATTCCCCGTTTGCAAGCTGCACCGTGACGGCGCCGTCCAGGTCCGTCCGGTAGACGTTCGTTCTCAACCGCCCCAACACCTCCCCATTCGGGTGCCCGAAGCGGTTGCGGTAGCCCACCGGCACCACCGCGGCGGCCGGGCGCACCGCGGCAAGGAAGGCTTCGCTGGAAGATGTCCGGCTGCCGTGATGCGGCACGAGCAGCACGTCGGCGGACAGCGCCGCGGAATCCCGCGCCAGCATCTCCGATTCGGCGAGCTTCTCGATGTCGCCCGTGAGCAGCATCGCACGCCCGCCCGCGCTCACTTTAAGCACGCAGCTCAGGTCGTTGGTTTTCTTCGCGCGCGCCTGCCCGCTTTGCGGATGCAGGAACTCGAAGCGCACGCCGTCCCAGGTCCAGTTCTGTCCGACCGCGCAGCGCCGGGCCGCGGACGCGAGGCCGAGCAGCGGATGGTCCGCCGGCAGCGACGACAGCAGCGCTTCCACCTCGAAGTTCTCCGCCACCGAGGACGCGCCGCCCGAATGGTCGCTGTCGTTGTGCGTCACCACCATCGCGTCCAGCCTCTCGATGCCCGCGGCGCGCAGGTAGGGCGCGATCACGCGCTCGCCGCTGTCGGCATCGGTGCCGAAAGCGGGGCCGGCATCGTAGAGCAGCACGCGGTTGGCGGTGCGCACCAGCACCGCCAGGCCCTGCCCCACGTCCAGCGTGGTGATCCAGGCCTCGCCCGCCGCGGGCGCGGGCGGCGGCAGCGCGACCGCCGGCAGCAGGAGCGCGAGCCCGGTCGCGCGCCAGGGCACGCCGCGCGGCGCGAGCAGCCACAGCACGCCCGCCAGGGCGAGCAGCACGCTCCACAGCGGCGGCGCGTGCTGCTGCCAGAGCGCCGCCGGCAGCGCCGCGCACCATTCGAGGAATTGCAGCAGCCATTCCATCAGCAGCGCGGAGAATTCGAGCAGCCCGTCCCAGGGCAGCGCGGCGGCCGCGAGCGCGAGCGGCGTCACCACTGCCGACACCACGGGAATCGCCACCGCGTTGGCGAGCGGCCCGACGATGGACGCCTGGCCGAAGAGGAACAGCGCCGCGGGCGCGAGGCCCAGCGTGATGGCGTGCTGCACGCGCAGCCACTGCACCGCCTTGGCGTCGCCCTCGACGGCGACGAACAAGATCAACGCGACGGCGCCGAACGACAGCCAGAAACCGGCGGACAGCACCGCCCAGGGATCCGACAGCAGCACCGCGGCGAGCGCCAGCGCGAGCGTGCGCGCGGGCGAGGCGATGCGTCCCGACCACAGCGCGAGGGCGACCACCGTGACCATCCAGAAGGTGCGCTGCGCGGGCACCGCGTAGCCGGCGACGAGCGTGTAGCCGAGCGCGCCCACGATCGCCGCGGCCGCGGCCGCCTTGCGCGCCGGCAGCCGCAGCGTGAGGAAGGCCGAGCGGCGCCAGAGGAAACTCGCCAGCCAGGCGAACATTCCCGAGACCAGCGTGACGTGCAGGCCCGAGATGCTCATCAGGTGCGTGACGCCCGTGCGGCTGAACAGGCGCCACTCCTCCGCGGTGATCGAGCGCTGGTCGCCCACCGCGAGCGCGGCGAGGATGCCGCTCGCGGGCGTTTCACCGAGAACGCGTTTGAAGCGGTCGCGCACGCTTTCGCGCACCCGTTCGATCCGGTCGGAGACACTGTTCCGCTCTCCCAGCTTTTCCGGAAATGCTTTCCTTGAAGACCGGACGTAGCCCGT
>CAZPNH010000053.1:0-7809 GCA_964587635.1 uncultured Bordetella sp. | reverse complement strand
CCGGGGCCGCGCACCCACCTCGCAATACAAAGTGTCGGCCACCTATCAGGACGGCGTGCGCGCGGTCGCCATGGTGTCCATCGTCGGCCTCGCCGCCGCGCGCAAGGCCGAGCGAACGGCGCAAGCCCTGCTCCACCGGGCTCGCGTGCAATTCGCGCAGCGCCGGTGGGCGGACTTCCGCGCCGTGCACACCGAGGTACTGGGCGCGGAGGCGACTTACGGCGAACAATCCCGCGCCAGAAACACGCGCGAGGTCATTCTGCGCCTGGTGGTCGAGCACTCGGATGCGAGGGCGCTCTATCTGTTCGCGCGCGAGATCGGCTCGGCGGGCCTGAGCTTCGCCCAGGGAACCACGGGCCTGATCGGCGGCCGTCCGAAGCCCGTGCCGGTCATCCGGCTTTTCACCTTTTTCATCGACAAGGCGCAACTGGGCGCGCCCAAGGTCCAGATCGGCGATCAAGCCGCCTTCGAGGTTCCGTTGCCCTGCAGCGGCGGATACTCGCCGCCCGTGCCGGCGCCCGAACCCGCGCCGCTGGACAATCGCGAACCGATGGCTGAAGTATCGCTGCTCGCGGTAGCGCACGCCCGCTCGGGAGACAAGGGCGACTCGTCCAATATCGCGATCTTCTGCCGCAAGCCGGAATACATGGGGCATTTGCGCACGGTGCTGACGCCTGAGCGCATCGCTTCGCAATTCGCCGGACTGGTGCAGGGGCCGGTCGTCAGGTACGAGGCACCGGGACTGTCGGCTTTCAACTTCGTGCTGGAGAACGCACTGGGCGGCGGCGGCATGGCTTCGCTGCGCATCGACGCGCAGGGAAAAGCCTACGGACAGCGCGCGCTAGAAATGCGCGTATCAGTGCCGGCCTCGTGGGCAGCGCCGGGGCAATGAACGTCACCCGATACCGGCCCTCTCCACCTCATGGCCGAAATACGCCCGTTCGAGCCGTTGCGGCAGGTTCTCTTCGCCGGTCAAGGCTTCCAGCACGATGCGTCCCTGGGCAAGCGCGTAGACGCGGTCCACGGCCGCGAGGGCTTTTTCAAGCAGTTGTTCGACCAGCAGCACGGCGGTGCCCCGGGAGCGCAACTGGCCGACGACGTTGAGTACGCGGTCAACCAGCACCGGCGACAAACCGGCGGAAGGTTCGTCGAGCATCAGCAGCCGCGGGCGGCGCACCAGTCCCTGGGCAACCGTCAGCATCTGCTGCTGGCCGCCGCTCAGCGCGCCGCCGCGCTCGTGCCGTTTGGCCGCGATTTCCGGGAAAAACGCGAGCGCCTCTTCGATCCTCGCCGTGCGCTCGCCGCGCGCCAGGTCGTAACCCGCCAGCAGCAGGTTGTCGGCGACCGAGATCTGCGTGAACACCCGGTGGCCTTCGATCACATGCACCAGGCCGGCCCTGGCCGCCGCGCGTGGCGTGGCGCCGGTCATGTCCCGGCCGTCCAGGCGCACGCTGCCTGCCATCACCGGGAGCAACCCCGAGACGGCGCGCAGCAAAGTGGTCTTGCCGGCGCCATTGGGCCCGAGCAATGCCACCACTTCGCCGGCGGATACGCGCAGATCGACGCCATGCAGCACCTGGATCTTGCCGTAACCGGCCTCGAGCCTGGCCACCGCGAACAGAGGTTCAGCCCCCGAGATAGGCACTGACGACCTCCTTGTGCGCGCGAATCTCGTCAGGCGTACCGGCCGCGAGCACGCGGCCCAGATTGAGCACAGTGACCTGGTCGCAGATGGCGAAGATCAGGTCGGCATGGTGCTCAACCAGCAGCACGCCGGTTCCGTGCCGGCTGATCGCCTTGATCAGCGCGCCAAGACGTTCGATTTCGTCGCTGGAGAGACCGGCGGCCGGCTCATCGAGGAGCAGAAAGTCCGGTTGCAGCATCAGAGCGCGCGCGATCTCGATGAAACGCAGCTCGCTATGCTGCAGGCGGTCGGCGCGCACGTCAGCCAACGCCTCCAGCCCTACGACTTCGAGCAGCGCGCGGGCCGCGGCAGCGATGTCCCGCTGGTCGCGCCGGTGCCGCGGCAACGTCAGCAAGGACTCCAGGAAGGTGCCCTTGCCTTCGATCGTGCCGCCGATCATCACGTTTTGCAGCACCGAGGCTTCGCCAATGATCCGAGGCGTCTGGAAGGTGCGGGCAATGCCCCGCCCGGCTCGGAGTCGCGGCATTCCGGCCAGCAAGGGGACGGATCCGAGCGTCAGCGTGCCGGCGGAAGCCGCATAGAAGCCGGAAATGACGTTCAGGACGGTCGTCTTGCCGCTGCCATTGGGGCCGATCAGTCCATGCACCCGGCCCGGCAGCACATCCAGATCGACACCGTCGATGGCGCGCACATTGCCAAAATGCAGCACGATGCCGCGCAGGCCCAGCGTGTCCCGTTTCGCCTGCCTGCCCGCGATGGCGTCCAGCGCGGCCGGGCGCGGCACGATGGTCCGATTGCTGGCGAGCGGGCGACGGTTGCGGAAGTCGAGCAGCGCGGCGATGCCCCCGGGCGCGGCAAGCACGATCACCAGCAGCAGCACGGCGTAGAGGAAGGTC
The DNA here is from genome assembly GCA_964587635.1 of uncultured Bordetella sp. GTDB lineage: Bacteria > Pseudomonadota > Gammaproteobacteria > Burkholderiales > SG8-39 > RBG-16-66-20. The sequence continues at coordinate 5,268 of CAZPNH010000053.1, read as the reverse complement.
GACCAGGCCGCCAGCGGCGCAGCGATTTCGGGCAGGATCGTCAGAATGACGGTTCCCAGCAGGGGGCCGAGGACGGAGCCGCGCCCGCCGATCAGGATGGCGATGAAAAACAGCACCGAAAGGTCGAAAGTGAATGCGTCGGGCGTGATGTAGGTCTGCAGGCTGGCGAACAGCCCGCCGGCGACGGCCGCCAGCGCGCCGGCGAACAGAAACACCGCGATCAGCATGCGCGGCTTGGAAATGCCGGACGCCTCCGCCGCGACCTCGGCGTCGCGGATGGCGACCAGGGCATGGCCGAAGCGGCTGGCGGCGATGTTCGCGCTCATCCAGGTGCAGACCGCGGCAAATCCCAGGCAGAGAAAGTAATAGCCCCGGGTGGTGTTGAACGGCGCGGGGAATTCGGGTCCGGCCAGGCCGATGCCGCCGCCGGTGACGCTCTGCCAAGCCAGCGCGATCTGGGTGACGATGGTCGCGAAGCCGAGCGTGGTCATGGCGAAATAGAACGTGCGCAGCCGCAGCGCCGGCAGGCCGATGATCACGCCGGACAGCGCACCGACGAAGCCCGCCGCCAGCAGCGCGGCAAAAACCGGCACCGGCGCGACGATCTTGCCCGCCGCGAGCACGCTGGTGGTGTAGGCGCCGAGCGTCAGCAATGCGACATAGCCGATGGCCAGCTGCCCGGCGAAACCGACGATCAGATTCAGGCCGGAGACCAGCACCCAGTAGATCGCCGCGCGCGTGCCGATCAGGACCCAGTAGTCGTTGCTGACGAACGGCAGCAGAAGCGCGATCGCGAGCAGGCCGATGAACGGCGCCAGCGGGAGCGCGACGGTGCGCCCGCCGCTCCATCGCGTGGCGATTGCCGCGCTCATCACACCCGTCGCGCCGTGGCCGAACCGAACAGGCCTTGCGGCGCCGCCAGCAGGACGATGATGAAGAGCGTGAACACGGCGACTGACGAAAAGATGCCGCCGACCAGGAAATTGGCCGCCTGCTGGAACAGGCCGAGCGCCAGCCCGCCGATCACCGCGCCGCGGTTGTTGCCGAGGCCGCCGAGCGCGACCGGCACAAAGCCGTAGAAATTCAGCAGCGCGCCGTTGGCGAAGAATGCGAGGAACAGCTCGCCGCCTGAAAATCCGGCGATGCCGCCGACGATTCCCGCCAGCGCATAGCTGGCGACGCGCAGCTTGCGCTCGGGGAGGCCGAGTGCGCGGGCGGCGAAGTTGTCCTCCGCAATCGCCACAAAAGCGCGGCCCACCAGCGTGCGGCGGTACAGATATTCCAGGCCGCCAATGCTGGCGGCGCAGGCGGCCACCGGCAGCCAGAACTTCTCGTCCCAATCCCCGCTCCCCAGTCCGATCATGCGGGGGAAGGGCTGCGGCTCGGTGCTCCATTCAATGGCCGTCACCTGCTGGATCATCAGCGCCAGCGCCAGTGTCGACAGCACGTAGAGATGCTGGTCGAGGCTCTTGAGCACCGGCCGCACCGCGACCACTTCCGTGATCACCCCGATGATCGCGCAGCCGAGCAGGGTCAGAAAAAACGCGAACACGGCCGGCACACCCAGGCGCAGCATGAACAGCGAACCGAACACACCGCCGAGCATGGCCAGTTGGCCGGAAGTGAAGCTCATCACCCGCGAGGCCGAGAACATCGTGTTGTAGGTGATGCCGACGAGCGCGTAGACCGCGCCCGCCGCCAACCCCGCGGCGAGAATCGAAGCGAACATCAGCCGCGCTTCGCCGCGGCCGCTACTTGTAGCCCGGCGCCAACGCGAAGGCGCCGTTCTTCGCGGTGCTGGCTTCCGACATCACCACCTCGTCCGTCGGGTAACCGTTATGCTGCGTCGGCGTGAAGGTGTAATCGCCGAAGTAGCCGGGGTATTTCGACAGGGCGTTCCAGTAGCCGATGATGCCTTCCGGTGCCGTCGACCCGCTCGACGCAACCGCCTTGGCAACCAATTCGACCGCGTCGATACCACCCGCCACCCACCAAAGCAGTGTGTCGTTGAGGGCAACCTTCGCCTTGGTCAGCCGGTCCACGAGTTCCTGCGTACGCGCGGGCAATCTGCCAGAGGCATCGAAGCTGCAACTCTTGTAACCGATGGCATAGACCTTCTTCCAGTTTTCCGGCTTCTCGACCAGGCCGGCGATTTCGCCCGAGGCCATCGATGGATGGCCGACGAATGCGACATCCCAGTTCATCGCCGCGCGCGTATTGAACATGCGTGCTTCCATGCTGGTGGTGACGCTCCATACGACGATAACCTCGGCGCCGGCATTCTTCGCGCGCAGCATGTCGGGCTTCATGTCGGGCTGAGTCGCATCGACGTTGGCCTGGTAGACCACCTCGGCGCCATCCTTCTTGAACGCCGCCACCGAGAAACCGACGGCGGTTACGCCGAATCCCGTGGTGTCGCCGATGACCGCGATCTTCTTCACCTTGAGCACGTTCAGGCAGTAGGCGCGCACGGCGTCGTCCCACTGGCCGTTCGACGGCGCGAGGCGGAACGCGTTCGGATACTTGGCGGTGTCGATCAGGGCGTCGACGACGCAGGGATGCATGTTCGGCATCCTGGCGCGCGCCATGATCGGCGTCACCGCGAGCGATTCGCCCGAGTTGGTCGGCCCCCAGATCGCATGCACCTTGGCCTGGCTGATCATGTCCTGCGTGGCGTTCACCGCCTTGGTAGGATCGCCCTGCGTGTCGCGCGTGATGATCTCGATCTTGCGGCCCTTGACGCCGCCCGCGGCATTGATCGTTTCCGCCGCGTACAGCACGCCGCGATTGAAGCCGATGGCCGGGGCCGAACTCGGCCCGGTCATCGAGGCGAGCCAGCCGATCTTGATCGGTTCGGACTGGGCAATGGCGAATTTTGCGAAGGGGAACGATGCGGCGCCCAATGCTCCGGCGGTTCCCAACAAGACTTTACGGCGAGAAATGCTCATGCGTCCCTCCCCAGGGGCAATTGCGTTTTACGGCATCAAAGCTCAGACTGGTAAACCTGTCAAGCCAATTTTACAGCCTGCAAGGCAACCAACGCGACGATGTTCCGCATCGATTATATTCAATATTTATGTTTTAAAACATATCATTGAAACAAAAATACGAATCCCTGCTTGGCTTGGCGAAAGCCCTTCTGCTCAAGGTTGGCCTTACCAATCCGCAGGCTGCGGTGGTAGCGGAAATTCTAGTTGAAGGCGACCTCCTCGGGCACGCGACCCATGGGTTGCAGCTGCTGCCAACGTACCTGAAAGAGGCCGTCGACGGCAGCATGACCAACGATGGCGACCCGGAAGTTATTTCCAACCGCGGCGGCGCTTTCGTCTGGGACGGCCGCTATCTGCCGGGGCCCTGGTTGGTGACGCGCGCGCTCGACGGGATATTTTCCAGAATCGAAAAGCATGCCGTGGTGGCCGCGACCATCCGGCGCTCACACCACATCGGCTGCCTCGCCGCCTACCTGAAACGCGCGACCGACCGGGGACTGTTGCTGATCATGTGCTGCTCGGATCCTTCGGTTGCCTCCGTGGCGCCGCACGGGGGTACCGGCGGTGTCTACACGCCGAACCCGATTGCCGCCGGCTATCCGACGAATGATGGACCGGTATGGATCGATGTCTCGGCCTCGACCACGACCAACGGCATGGTCGGGCGCCAGACCCGCCTCGGCGCCAAGCTTCCCGGAAAATGGCTGGTTGACGAACAGGGCGAGCCGACCGACGACCCGTCAGTCATGGCTGGTGGCCGCGGCGGCGCGATCCTCCCGCTGGGCGGCATCGACCTGGGTTACAAGGGATTTGCTCTCGGCCTGCTGGTCGAGGCGCTCACTGCCGGACTCGCGGGCTTCGGCCGCGCCGACGGCGTGACGCATTGGGGCGCTTCAGTGTTCCTGCTTTGCATGGACCCGGAAGCGTTCGGCGGTCGCACCGCGTTCGAGCGCGAAACAGGCTGGCTCGCCGGCGCGTGCCGCGCGGCGCCTCCGCGTTTGGGCGGCGAAAGCGTGCGGCTGCCCGGGGAACGCGCACGCGCGTTGCGCGAGGAGCAACTGCGCAACGGCGTCGCACTGCATCCGGAAATTCTGCCGGCAATCGCCCCCTGGGCCGAGCGCTTCGGCGTCGCGATGCCGCAACCGATACCCTAGCCATGCCGATCCACGCACTCGCAAGTTCGGACCAGCGGCTCTACCAGCAGGCCGCCGACCAGATCGCGGACCTGATCCGCAGGGGCGAATACGCGCCGGGCGCAAAATTGCCCGCCGAGCGCGACCTCGCGCGCCAGTTCAAGGTATCCAGGCCGACCGTACGCGAGGCACTGATCGCGCTCGAGATCGCTGGCATGGTCGAAGTGCGCGTCGGGTCGGGCGCCTATGTGCGGCGGCGCGATTCCGCGCACGCGCCCCAGGGCGACACCGGCGCCAGCGCCTTCGAACTGATCGCGGCGCGCAAGCTCATCGAACCGCAGGTCGCCGCCGCGGCGTCGCAATCCATTACCGAGGCAGAACTCGCCGGGCTGGAGGAAACACTGCACCTCATCGAAACGCGCAACCGCGACCACTGGGAGAAGCTCGAAGTCGACCGCCTGTTTCACATGCGCATCGCGGAGGCCACGCACAACGCCGTGCTGATCGAAGTGGTCGGGCAGCTGTGGAAAGGCATGTTCGGGCCGATCTTCGCCATGCTCTCGGAGCGCACGCGCCTCACGCACAAGCAATACATGACGCTCTCCGACCATCGCGCCATCTACGGCTGCATCCAGCGCCGCGACGCCGCGGCGGCGCATGCGTCGATGCTTGCCCATCTGGTGAACGTCGAACTCACGCTGATGCAGGCCGAAGACGACAGCTAGGCCGCCCGCTTTGGCATATCATCGCCGGGTGATTGCGACGGCAAGCCGACGATGAAGCTGTTTCCGGGTTTCAAGCAGAGGAAAATCAGGACCTCGCAGGCGACCATCAACCTGGTCCATGGCGGGAACGGTCCGGCAGTGCTGCTGCTGCACGGCTACCCCGAGACGCACGCCATGTGGCATCGGGTAGCGCCGGCCTTGGCGCGCGACTACACGGTGGTGTGCGCCGACCTGCGCGGCTACGGCGACTCCTCCAAACCGAAGGGCCTGCCCGACCATTCCAACTATTCCAAGCGCGCCATGGCGCGGGACATGGCCGAAGTGATGGCGCGGCTCGGCCACCGCAGGTTCCACCTGGTCGGCCACGACCGCGGCGCGCGCGTGGCGCACCGGCTGGCGCGCGACCATGGCAGCCGGGTG
>CAZPNH010000052.1:0-7846 GCA_964587635.1 uncultured Bordetella sp. | reverse complement strand
CGACAGGCGCTCCACCGGCGTCGACCGGAACGGCCCGCCGGAAGCGGTGAGCAGGATGCGGCGCACCGCGCTCACCGACGCCCTGCCCCCGGACTGCGGCAGGCACTGAAACACGGCGTTGTGCTCGCTGTCGATCGGCAGCAGCGTGGCGCCGCGCTCGCGGATCGCGCGCATGAAGAACGGCCCGGCCATCACCAGGGCTTCCTTGTTGGCGAGCAGCACCTGCTTGCCCGCGCGCGCGCCGGCAAGCGTGGGCGCCAGCCCGGCGGCGCCGACGATCGCGGCCATCAGCGCGTCGCACTCCGTATCGGCGGCCACCTGCTCCAGCGCCTGCGCGCCGAACAGCAGTTCGGTCTTGCAGCCGGCCTCCGCGAAGCGCCGCCGCACGCCCGCGTCCTCGGCCAGTCCAGAGAGCACCGCATAGCGCGGCGCGTGCTTCACGCAGAGCGCGAGCAGCGCATCCGCCGCGCGGTGCGCGGTCAGCGCGAACACGCGGTAGCGGTCGGGATGGCGCGCGACGACGTCCAGGGTGCTGGCCCCGATCGAACCGGTCGCACCGAGCAGCGTCAAGCCTTTGCTCATGTCGTGCCCATCGCCTGCATCAGCAGCAGCGCCCCGGGAAGCGTCGCGGTGGCGCTGTCGATGCGGTCCAGCACGCCACCATGGCCCGGCAGCAGCCTGCCGCTGTCCTTGGCGCCGGCCTGCCGCTTGACAGCCGATTCAAACAGATCGCCCACCACGCTGAGAGCGCAAAGCAGCAAGGTTCCCGCCAAAAAGGGTATCCAGACAAAGCCCTGCACGCGGGCCCTCAATTCCGGATCGGAAAACGCCCAGATGATAGCGTAGATAACGCAGCAAATCGCCCCGCCGGCGACGCCTTCCCAGGTCTTGCCGGGGCTGATCGAGGGCGCGAGTTTGCGGCGGCCGAACGCGCGCCCGGCAAGGTATGCCCCGGTGTCCGCGATCCAGATGATCCCCAGGACCATCAGCAGCTGGGCGCGCGGCATCGCGATCATCGCGAGCCCGGCCGGGATCAGCACGACCAGGCCTGTCGCCGCCCGCCCCCAGGCTGCCGCAGGCATGAAGCCCTTCGCCAGCCAGTACGGCGCCGCGAGGATCCAGAACAGGGCGGCGGCCCCGCAGGTCCACGGCGCCGACGGTATGAATTGCGCCGCTGAGAGGCATATGCACGCGCAGGCCGCTCCATAGACCACGGACAGGGCCGGGCTGGCTTTGTTCAGCCTCCCCCATTCATGGCCGCCCAGTCCCACGACGGCCGAAACGACGATCGCGAACTGGCCGCGCTCCAGCCAGAACAGCGCGCCCAGGAAGGCGGCGAGCAATACCGCGGCGGTCAGGAGCCGGGTGAGGAACAAGCGTTCAGGCGTCGCTGGCTGCGGGCAGCGGCGCGTCCTCGAGCTGCTCGCTGGTGCGCCCGAAGCGCCGCTCGCGGTTGCGGTAGGAAAGGAACGCGGCGTCGAGCGCGGCGGCATCGAAATCCGGCCACAGCGCGTCGGTGAAGTACAGCTCCGTGTAGGCAAGCTGCCAGAGCAGGAAGTTGCTCACGCGCTGCTCGCCGCCGGTGCGGATGAACAGGTCGGGCTCGGGCGCGTAGCTCATGGAAAGATGCGGCGCCAGGTCCGCTTCGCGGATCGCGTCCCTTTCCTGCGCGGAATTTTCCTTGAGGAGGCGGCCGAGCGCCTGCAGGATGTCCCAGCGCCCGCCGTAGTTGGCGGCGATCGTCAGCGTGAGCCCGCGGTTGGCCGCGGTGAGACGTTCGCCTTGCGCGATGAGCGCCTGGATTTTCGGATCGAAGCGGCTCTGGTCGCCGATCAGCTTCAGGCGGATGCCGTTGCGGTGGAGCTTCTGCACCTCGTTCTCCAGCGCGCCCAGGAACAGCTGCATGAGCAGCGCGACTTCGTCGGAGGGACGGCGCCAGTTCTCCGAGCTGAAGGCGAACAGCGTGAGAAAGCCGACGCCGCGCTCGGCGCAGCGCTTGACGATCGCGCGCACCGCTTCGACGCCGCGCTTGTGGCCGGCGAAGCGCGGCAGGTGGCGCTGCTTCGCCCAGCGGCCGTTGCCGTCCATGATGATCGCGACATGGCGCGGCACGTCGCCGTGCGGGGGAACTTCGGTGGTGGAGCTGGCGTGCGCGGCGCGGGATTTCATGCGGCCGGCCTCACACCGCCATCAGCTCGGCTTCCTTCTGCACCAGGAGCTTGTCGATCTCGGAGATGTGCCGGTCGGTGAGCTTCTGCACGTCGTCGGTGGCGCGCCGCTCGTCGTTCTCCGAAATGGTCTTCTTCTTGAGGGCTTCCTTGACCGCATGGATGGCGTCGCGCCGCAGGTTGCGGATCGCCACGCGCGCCGTTTCCGCCTCCTTGTGCACCACCTTGGCCAGTTCCTTGCGCCGCTCCTCGGTGAGCGAGGGCATCGGCACGCGGATCATGTCCCCCGCGGCGGCAGGATTGAGCCCCAGGTCGGATTCGCGGATCGCCTTCTCCACCGACTGCGTCATCTTCTTCTCGAACGGCGTCACGCCGATGGTGCGCGCATCCATCAGGGTCACGCGCGCGATCTGGTTCAGCGGCGTCTGCGTGCCGTAGTAGTCCACGGTGATGTGGTCGAGGATGCCGCTGTGCGCGCGCCCGGTGCGGACCTTGGACAGGTCGACCTTGAACGCCTCGACGCTCTTGTGCATCTTCGCTTCGGTATTCTTTTTCAGGTCAGCGATCATGGCTGGCTCCGTCCCCCATCCCCGTCTACACGTGCACCAGGGTGCCTTCGTCTTCCCCGGCAACCACGCGCCCCAGGGCGCCACTGCGGAAAATGCTGAACACGTTCACCGGCAATCTCTGGTCGCGGCACAGCGCCAACGCGGTGGCGTCCATGACCTTCAGATTGCGCTGGATCGCCTCGTCGAAACTGACCCGGTGGTAGCGTGTTGCGCCGGGATCTTTCTTCGGGTCGCTAGTGTACACGCCGTCCACCTTGGTGGCCTTGAGCACGATTTCCGCGCCCATTTCGCTGGCGCGCAGCGCCGCGGCGGTGTCGGTGGTGAAAAACGGGTTGCCGGTGCCGGCGGCGAAAATCACGATCTTGCCTTCCTCGAGGTAGCGGATCGCCTTGCCGCGGATGTAGGGCTCCACCACCTGCTCGATGTTGAGCGCCGACTGCACGCGGCTCGCGACGCCCGCCTGGCGCATCGCGTCCTGCAGCGCCAGCGCGTTCATCACGGTGGCCAGCATGCCCATGTAGTCCGCGGTCGCCCGGTCCATGCCCTGCGCGCCCGGCGCGACGCCGCGGAAGATGTTGCCGCCGCCGATCACCACGCCGATCTCCACGCCGAGGCGCGCCACCGCGGCGATTTCGGCCACGATGCCCTCGATGGTCGGGCGGCTGATGCCGTAGGCGCTCTCGCCCATGAGGGCTTCGCCGGACAGCTTCAGCAGGATGCGCTTGTATTTGGGTTTCACAAGCAGGGCTTCATTCCCTTAGTTCTTCACCATGGACATGACTTCGGCGGCGAAATCGCTCGCTTTCTTCTCGATGCCTTCGCCGACCACCAGGAAGCGGAAGCCGAGGACCTTGGTTTTCTTCGCCGCGAGCATCTTCTCGACGCTCTGCTTGTCGTCCTTGATGAACGGCTGGCCGAGCAGCGTGGCGTCGGCGAGGAACTTGTTGAGGCCGCCCTCCACCATCTTGACGACGATCTCGGCCGGCTTGCCCGATTCCTTCGCGCGCGCGGCGAGGATGTCGCGCTCGCGCGCGATCACGTCGGCCGGCACTTCCGACTTCGCCAGGTACGCGGGCCTGGAGAACGAGATGTGCATCGCCACGTCCCGGGCCACGTCGTCCGCGCCTTCGTATTCCACCAGCACGCCGATGCGACCATTGTGCACGTACTGCGAGAGCTTGGCCGCCGAATTTTCCTTAACGTTGATCTGCGAAAAACGCCGGATCGAGATGTTCTCGCCGATCTTCTGCACCATGGTCTGGCGCTGCGCCTCGATGCCCGGATAGGCGACCAGCGCCGCAACGTCCCCCGGATTCTTGGTGGCCACCAGTTCGGCCAGCACCTGGGCGTAGGCGACGAAATCGTCGTTCTTGGCGACGAAATCTGTCTCGCAGTTGAGTTCCACCAGCGCGCCGCTTTTAGCGTCCGGCGACAGGTAGGCGCCGACCACGCCTTCGGCGGCGATGCGCGACGCGGCCTTGCCGGCCTTGGCGCCGCTCTTGATGCGCAGCAGTTCCTCGGCCTTCTTCAGGTCGCCGCTCGCCTCGGTGAGCGCCTTCTTGCATTCCATCATCCCGAGCCCGGTCATCTCGCGCAGTTCCTTCACCAGGCCCGCAGTTATCTCAGCCATGCTGTCCGTGATCCTTTCGTTGCCGCATCAGATTGAAAAAAGGGGCCCGAGGCCCCTTTCTCGAAAACTCGTGCCGTTACCCTTCAGTTCCCGCCCTCTTCCGCCACTTCGACGAACTCGTCGCGCGACGCGGCGACCACCTCTTCCACCGCCTGCGAGCGGCCTTCCAGTATCGCATCGGCCATGCCGCGGGCGTAGAGCCGGATCGCCCGGTTCGAATCGTCGTTGCCGGGAATGACGTAGGCGATCTTGTCGGGGGAATGGTTGGTGTCGATCACCGCGACCACCGGGATGCCCAGCTTGACGGCTTCCGTCACCGCGCCCTTGTGGTAGCCGACGTCGATGATGAACAGCGCGTCGGGCAGGCCGCCCAGGTCCTTGATGCCGCCGAGCGAGCGCTGCAGCTTGGCCAGCTCGCGCTGGATGCCGAGCGCTTCCTTCTTGGACAGGCGCTCCAGCGAGCCGTCCGCGATCATGCCTTCCATTTCCTTCAGGCGCTTGATCGACTGCTTGACCGTCTTGAAATTGGTCAGCATGCCGCCGAGCCAGCGGTGGTCGACGAACGGCATGCCGCAGCGCACCGCTTCCTCGTGCACGATCTCGCGCGCCTGGCGCTTGGTGCCGACGAACAGGATGCTGCCCTTGTTGGCCGCCAGCTGGCGCACGAATTTCAGCGCCTCCTGGTACAGGCCCAGGGTCTTTTCCAGGTTGATGATGTGGATCTTGTTGCGGTGGCCGAAGATGTACGGCGCCATCTTCGGGTTCCAATAGCGGGTTTGGTGGCCGAAATGTACCCCCGCCTCCAGCATTTCACGCATTGTTACGGACATAAACGCACTCCAATTTAGGGTTAATGGTCTGCCGCTCCGGTCAATTGCACCCCGACTCGTACAACCAGCAGGAGCACCCTAAGCGCCGGGCGGGAAATTTGGCCGAGACAAAGCCTCAGTCCAGTTCTAAATTCTAGCATAATCAGCGCTTTTTCCGGTACCACCCAGCATGTCTGTCGTCATCAAGGACCAGCAGGAAGTCGGCAAGATGCGCGTCGCGGGACGCCTCGCCTCCGAGGTGCTCGACTACATCGCCCCGCACGTGAAGCCAGGCGCGACCACGGGCAAGCTGAACGACCTCTGCCACGCTTACATGGTCGGAGTCCAGGGGACGGTCCCGGCCCCCCTGAACTACGCCCCGCCCGGCTACAAGCCCTTCCCCAAGTCCATCTGCACCTCGGTGAACCATCAGGTCTGCCACGGCATCCCCGGGGATCGCGTGCTCAAGCAGGGCGACATCCTCAACATCGACGTCACCGTGATCAAGGACGGCTTTCACGGCGATTCGAGCCGCATGTTCCACATCGGGGAACCCGGCATCCAGGCGCGCCGCCTCGTGGACGTGACCTACGAATGCATGTGGCGCGGGATCGCGCAGGTGCGTCCCGGCGCGCAGCTCGGCGATCTCGGCGCGGCAATCCAGGCGCATGCCGAGCAGCACGGTTTTTCGGTCGTGCGGGAATTCTGCGGCCACGGCATCGGGCGCAAATTCCACGAGGAGCCCCAGGTGCTGCATTACGGCAAGGCCGGCACCGGGCTGCGGCTCGAGCCCGGCATGATTTTCACGGTGGAGCCGATGATCAACGCAGGCAAGGCCGGCATCCGCGAACTCGCCGACGGCTGGACCATCGTCACCAAGGACCACAGCCTCTCGGCGCAATGGGAGCACACCGTCCTGGTCACCGGCGAGGGGTACGAAGTCCTGACCGTCTCGGCGGGGACGCCGCCGCCGCCGTGAGCATCGACGCGCTGCGCGAGTCGCTGCGCGCCGCCCGCGAGGCGCTGCACCAGGCCTATCTCAAGGGCAAGACGCCGGGCTGGCTGCTGCGCGCGCACGCGCGCCTGATCGACCGCACGCTGCAGGATCTCTGGCGCACGCACGCGCCGTCCACGGCCATGGCCTTGGTCGCCACCGGGGGCTACGGCCGCGGCGAACTGTTTCCGTATTCTGACGTGGACGTGCTGGTGCTGCTGGGCGCCGAACCGTCGGCGGAAGAACGCGGCCGCGTGGAGCAGCTGATCGGCATGTTCTGGGACATCGGCCTGGAGATCGGCCACAGCGTGCGCACCGTGGAAGCCTGCGTCGAATCGGCGAAGTCCGACATCACCATCGAGACCTCCCTGCTGGAAGCGCGCCTCCTGTCGGGCAATGCCGCCCTGTTCAAGCGCCTGTCGCGCGCCATCGAGAAGAACCTCGATCCGCCGGCTTTCCTCAAGGCGAAGAAGCTGGAGCAGGAACAGCGCCACGCCAAGTACCGCGACACGCCCTTCGCGCTCGAGCCGAACCTGAAGGAGGCGCCCGGCGGCCTGCGCGACCTGCAGGTGATCCGCTGGATCGCCGAGGCCTGCGGCATCGGCAGGAACTGGCGCGACCTCGCGAGCCAGGGCCTGCTGCAGAAGGGCGAAGCGCTGCGCCTGGCGCGCCACGAGACCGTGCTGCAGGACCTGCGCATCCGCCTGCATTACCTTGCCGGACGGCGCGAAGACCGCATCGCCTTCGACTACCAGGATGCGCTCGCGCTGCAGTGCGGCTTTGCGGCGAAGCCGTCGCGGCGCGCCAGCGAGCAGCTGATGCAGAGCTATTACCGCAACGCCAAGGCGATCACGCAGCTGAACACCATCCTGCTGCAGAACCTGCAGGCGCGCTTTGCCCCGGAACCGCAAGCCGCGCCGCGCACCCTGAACGAGCGCTTCCAGGCGCGCGGCACGCTGCTGGAAGCGCGCCGCGAGGACCTGTTCGAGCGCGAGCCGCGTTCCATCCTCGAGAGCTTCCTGCTGATGCAGCAGCACGCCGACCTGCGCGGCATGAGCGCCGGAACGCTGCGCGCGCTGTGGCGCGCGCGCGGCAGGCTGGACGCGAAGCTGCGGCGCGACCCGCTCGCGCAGCTGCTGTTCGTGCAGATCCTGCAGCAGCCGCGCGGCATCGTGCACGAGTTCCGCCGCATGAACCAGTACGACGTGCTGGGCGGCTACCTGCCGGAATTCGGCCGCATCGTCGGCCAGATGCAGCACGACCTCTACCACGTCTACACGGTGGACCAGCACATCCTCACGGTGCTGAGGAACGTGCGCCGCTTCACCATGCCGGAATTCGCCCACGAATTCCCGCTCTGCAGCCAGCTCATGAGCGGCTTCGAGCACCGCTGGCTGCTCTACGTGGCCGCCCTGTTCCACGATATCGCCAAGGGGCGCGGCGGCGACCATTCGACGCTCGGCACGGTGGATGCGCGCCGCTTCTGCCGCCGGCACGGCTTCGCGCGCGAAGATACCGAACTGGTGGCCTTCCTCGTCGAGCATCACCTGACCATGTCCACGGTGGCGCAGAAGCAGGACGTGGACGATCCCGACGGGGCACAAGATTTCGCGAAGACAGTGGGCAGCGTACGGCGCCTGGTGGCGCTGTACCTGCTCGCCGTGGCCGACATCCGC
>CAZPNH010000051.1:0-7993 GCA_964587635.1 uncultured Bordetella sp. | reverse complement strand
GAAGAGGCGAAGCGCAGGATCGCCGCGCTGGGCGGCTAAGGAAGTCGGGCGTCCAGCGGCGGCGCGGGGCGGATGCGGGTCTTTGCAACGATCCCGGACGGAGCGAACAGCACCACGAATTCGTTCACCCCGGGCGTGCCGCCCTTGTACTGGTAGACCCAGACTTCGAAGCCGCTGTCGAAGCGCACGACGGTGGTCTTGCCGAGGGCGGCGACGACGTCCGCCTTCGTGCTCCTGCCGATGCCGACGACGTCCCGGGTGCTGTCCGCCGGGATGGTCGTGAACGAAGCGCCCGGCGCGGCGCAGCCCGCGGCGCACGCGCAGAACGCGAACGCCAGGCCGGCGTGCAGCGGCGCTTTCATGGTTCGTCGCTCATGTATTCGAGCTCGATCAGGGTGTCGTCCGGCCAGCTCTTGTCGCCCAGCGGCATGTAGTAGGTGCGGTCGAGCAGGACCTGGCAGTCGCAGTGCGCGAGGTCGCTCTGCGACAGGGGATCGCTGCTGGCGCCGGCGTACAGCTCGTCCACGGCGAGGATCTGCCGGCGACCGCCCGCGACCATGGTGACGCTGAACAGCGGGCGCTCGGAAAAAAAGTAGTAGTGCGCGTCGCGCTTGTCGCAATAGTCGCGCATCCGGTCGAGGAATTTGCTGATCTGGCCGATGACGGGGATGACGTTGGAGACCAGGTCGGCCTCCATCCCGACCTGGCATTCCAGGCGCAGGTCGCCGAGGCGCCGGACATTCGCGGGCAGGCCCGGCGTGCGCACCTCGGTGCGCCAGGTCATGCTGTCCGCTTTCCGGTTCGGCCGCACCGAGGCGTTTTCATCCAGCGCCCTGCGGTCGCGCTCGAGGGTGAAGGTGCGGTCCGCCGCCAGCGGCACCGGCATGGCGAAAGTGTCGCCGACGATCTGCAGCTCGATGCCTTCCATGTTGGTGCCGGGCTGCCGGGGCAGCAGCTTGTAGCGCAGCAGCGCATCGGGCGCCATGGCGTGCTTCGCTTCGAACAGATCCATCCCCTTGAGCATTTTCCGGTAGGACTTGTCGACCGGGTTGCGCGTCGCGGACACCGCGACCGCTGCACCAGAATCGTCCACCGGCCCGCTCGCCTGCGCGGTGGCGGTGCACGCGAGCACCATTGCGGCACATGACCGGCGGAAAGTTTTCATCCCGGCAGAGTCTACGCCGCGGCGCGCGCGCTTTACGTGGGCCAGCGTACAGATGCATCGCGCATGGCTTCGTATCCTGCATACGTGAGCAACGCCGCGAGCGAAAACAGGGTGGCAGCCGTAGCGCTGCTGGTGCTTGGATTTTTCATCGCACTGACCTGCGTGTCGGCTATCGGCGCGGCCGCGTCGCTGGTGATCCTCACGCCCGAAGAGCGCGCGCCGCGCGGCGGCGACTGCGTGGTGGTGGCCTGGAATACCGGGATGATCTACTGCCAGGGCGCCAAGTCCGGGGAAGCAAACAAGCCGATGCGCTTCAGCCCGTCAGTGGTGGCCGTGGCGCCGTCACCAGCCTCCGTCAAATAGTCCTGGATTGTGCGTTAGCGAACAGACGGCTTCCGCGTCGGCGCGCATTCTGCTTAGCATGGCGGAAAGCCGTCAAAATTCGAGGCGTCCATCCATGCGCGGTGCGCAGGAAGGCAAGGCCGGCGCTGCGGCGTTGATGGTGCTGGGCGCGGTGGTTGCAATAGCCTGCGCATCAGCTATCGGTGCGATTGCGACGCTGGTCGTCATTGCCTTGGACCAGCCAGCGTCTGTCCAATCGATAACGCTAGCCAGCGGCGCAACGATTGCCGGTCCGTTCAATGCCCGGGTTGCCGGGCCGAATCAGGTCCCGCAAACAGGAGAGTGTGCGGTGGTGGCGTGGAAGTCGGGGACGATCTACTGCCTGCGCAACAAATCCAGCGACGCGAACCTCCAGGCGCAAGCCGAAAAGGCAGGCCGCTAGAATTGAAAAAGGCCGTCTCACGACGGCCTTTCTTCGCCGGCTTCGGGCTTCTTACGGGTTTACTACCGTATTGGCGTCGAGGGTCACGGTGGTCTGCGACAGGAATCTCGAATTCGCGGTTGCCCCGGTATTTACGGTGATCGCTTTAGTCGCCATCAAGACGCCCTCGAAGTGGGCCGTCGTCCCCAGGGCGACGCCCGTGGGGCCGCCAACCTGCCAGAAGATGTTCTTGGCTTGCGCGCTGCCCAGGAGGTGCACAGTCGTTGCGCTCGCCATCGTGATGTCTCCCGCAATCTCGAATATCCACACGTCGTTCGAGCCGCCCGCGAGATAGACATCCGAGAGGATCGTCACACCCGTGCTCCATTTGTAGACGGCAGGCGGCAAGGTCATCCCGCCGATTGCTCCGGCGCCCAGTTCCGCGTAATCGGGCGCCCGTCCGGAGGCGTCAGCGTACGCGGTCCCCAAGTCGAGCACGGCATTGTCCACCAAGGTCTTATTGGACGCGGGCGGGTTGCCCGCAAAGCAGACTTGGGAACCGCTACCCACATAAGCCGCATCGACACCGTAAATCGTCCCGGTTAATTCCGTGCAGAACACGTTATTCATCGCGGCAGAAGTGATCGGGCTCGATCCGATGTTCCCGGTGATGTGCGTCAGGTGGCTGCCCGTGTTCGTGATCCCTGTTTCCGACAGAATCACCAAGTTATTCGTCAATATGGAAAGCAGATTGACCGGCGCCGGGCCCGTGCCCGCGCCTCCTACGCCATGCCCTCCGCCTGGCGCTACTGTCAAGGTGCGGCCCGCGGCGGCGGCAGCCGCCGCAGCCGTGCTGGCACCCGAACTGCTGCCGCTTCCACCACCACCGCCACAGCCTGCCAGAATCGCGGTCAGCAGCAATGCCGAAACGGATATCGAACGCTTCAGTGGGATTCGGGGTCTGCTCATGTGTTTCTCCTGATCATGCCCGTTCGATGGGTGTCGGAATAGCGTTGATTTGAGGAATTCGGCCAGAGGCCGTTCATTACTTTGTCCCTCCATTGCGCGGCGGTCTGTGTGTTGGCACACATACAGCAATGAAAAAGGGCGCCGTGCGCGCCCTTTATCCTGCTTTCACACCAGTCGCTTTACGGAACCGTGATGGTGGAACCGGTCTGCACGGTAGCGGCGGCAGAGTTTGAAAATAGTCTTCCTGCAACTGTCGTGGCGTTGTTCACCGTGACCGCGCCTGTGTCAGCCAATACCGTACCCACGAAGATCGAACCCACGCCGAGCGTCGCCCCTGCAGGCGCGATCCACCAGACGTTTTTCGCCTGTGCGCCGTTGGCCAGCATGACCGTGCTGCCAGTCCCCGTCGTGAGCGCGGTGCCCATCTGGAACATGAAGACCCCGTTCGTGTTCCCCTGGGCGTCGAGAATGATCGTCCCTCCGGCTGCGATCGTAAGGGTGCTGCCGGAGTTATAGAGTCCGGGTGCGAAGGTGCCGGTGTTGGTGCCGCAGGGCGGCGGAGGCATGGCCACCAGATTGCCGGACACGGCGCAGGTCTGCGCGCTTGACCGCGTGCTCGCATCGGTGAACGCCGCGTTCTGATCAAGGCGCGCCTGGTGCGCGGCGGCATTGCCGTTATTTATCGCTCCGCTCACCGTTCCGGTGCCGTTCAGCGCGTTGGCGGGATCGATCGCCAGATCACCGTTGATCCTCGCGGTACCGTTCAGCGTGACCGCCGCGCCGGAAATCATCCCATAGGTGCTTGCCGTGCCGAGGTTTGGCGACGGGCCCGCCGGTCCGGCGGCCGCCGCGGCGATTTGGGCGGCACTCGGACTGCTGCCACCTCCGCCACCGCCACCGCCACATCCGGCGAGGATCAGGGCCAACAGGACAAGCGGATACATGGATTTGTTGGAGAACCTGTACATACGCGCGTTCCTTGGTGTCAGGCAGAGTCCGGAGAACCGTTGTCCTCCTTTTTCGCGGCGCGTTCTGTGCGCTATCGCACAATAGGGGCGGGCTAGGGGCCGGGCGCCAGCGTGTTGGAACTGAGTTCGAATTCGCCGGCGTTTCGCTCGACAGCGATGAGGCGCAAGAGAGGCGCGAGCTGCTCCAGGAATTGTGCTGGAACGCGCGCAACGGCAAGGAAGTTCAGCGGGGCGCTCTTCGACCAAGTGCCGTTACCCTCGACCTGCAGCGGCCCCTCGAGCGTACTCAGCGTCGCGTGTACGGCGCGACCGGCGGCGGTGAGGCGCATTTCATACTCGCCGAGAGGCGAAATGGGCGTCAGGGTCGAACCGGCGCCACGCCAGCGCAGCGTCGCGGCTCCCTGCATACTCTCGCGCGCGACGGACAGGTTCGCTACCTGGATTTGCACTTCGCCGGTCAGGCCGAGTGGCGCAAGCCTGGGGACGCCGAGACTGAGCGCGGCGGCGGGCACGCTGATATCGGCGTTGGCGATCTCGATTCGCGACCATCCAATGGTGGTCAAAAAGGGCTGGATGTCCGGACCCAGTTCGACCTCGTAGCCGAGCTGCGCCCGGCGCAATGCGTCCGGCCGCAGACGCCACGCCAGGCGCGTCGCCATGCCGCTGCGTCCGCTCGCGTCGCGGACCTCCAGCTGTCCCGCGCCCGACCACAGCGTTCCCTGCGCCTCCGCCAGGCGCAGCCGTCCGCCGCTTGCTTCCTGCAGTCTGGCGCCGGCCAACGTCGCCGGCGCGGTCGCGATCAGCGACACCGCGTACGCGCCCATGCCGACCGCGATCCATCCCGCCGCGCGGCTACGATTTGGCACGGCTGAACGTGGCGGTCACGCTCACCAGCCCCGGTGCGGACAGCGCTTCGATCCTGCACGCGTCGAGGCGGATTTGCTGCGCCTGCAGACCGGCGACCCAGGCCTGCCAGTCGGCATAGGGCAGGGCGCCGAATACTACCGCCACCTGGTTTGCATCCGTTGCATCGATGCGCGTCAGCGCACGCGACAGTCCCGCCTCGCCGGCCCGGGTTTGCACCAGCGTGCGCAGATCGGTCGGCGAAGCCGATGCCGCTGGTATTGCGCGCAGCCGGACATACTCGAGCGCCTGCTGGTCGAGGCGCGCTGCCTGCATCCGCAGCGTCGCGACGCTTGCGCGCAACTGTGAGCGGGCTTGCCAGGCTGAGTGAACGAGCCATATATAAAGGCCGGACGCCGCCATGGCGGCGAGCACCGTGATGATTGCCCGGTGCCGCGGCGCATACGATTCCCATGCCTTGCGTATTTGCGCCCTCACGTTGCCCGTACCGTAAGAACAACTGTCGAGCCCGCGGCGCGCGCAGGGGGCATGTCGACGCTCAGGCCCGACTGGAGCAGACCCGCCACGATGCGGTGCACGCCTGCCTCGTCGACGGAGGAAAGCTCGAGCGTCACGCGGCCGCCTTCGTAGGATACGGTGCGTAGCGCGCCGGGCGGCAGCGCGCCCGCCGCGGCGGCTATCTGCTCGATCATCGGCAGAAAATCGCCGCCGTCGGTTTGACCTGCCGCGTGGCGCGCCTCGGCAAGCTTGCGGCGCATCTGCAGCGGCGGATCCACGACGGCAACCGCATCGGGGAAGGTGCCGCGAAACCGCGCCGCCATGTCCTGGCGCAATGCCCGCTGCTCGCCGGCCAGCAGAGTCCAGTCCGCGACCAGGGCGACTGCCTGGATCGCGAGCGCGGCGCCCCCGATCCAGGCAGCGGGCCGCAGGCGCGCGAGGATCCCCGGCGGCATGCGCCAGCGCCGTTTTTGACGCGCCAGGTTGACACCGGCCTCCGGCGAGGCAGTCCGCCAATCCCATGCGCCGGCGAGGTGCAAGGCGACCCCGAGTTCACGGTGCCAGGCATCAAGATCGGGTGCGGCAGCCGGTGCAGCGGTATAGACGGCAATCGATGCGGGTTTCTCTAGGCGCGCTTGCGCTTCGTCCAGCATCAGGCGCAGCGACAGGGGCGGCAATTGACGATCGCCGCAGTCCGTGGCCGCGCCTTCGAGCTTCCCGGTGCGCACGATTCCCTCGTGGCCATCCCACGCGAGGCTCCAGTCGCCGGCGTTCCAGGGCAGCAACAGCGTTTCGCAATGCACTTCCGGCGCTTGGATTCCTGCTGTTTCGAGCGCGGCCAGCCAGCGCTCGAGGCCTGCTTTGTCCATCACCGCCAGCACATCTTCGTCTCCTGCCGCGCCAAGCCAGCTCGCCTGGCCGGCGTCCGGTTCGCCCACGGTCTCGTCCTCGACCGCATAGGCAAGCACCGACCCGGGCTGGCGCCTGGCCGCGCGCGGCAGGCGCGCGCGCGTGATCAGCACCTGCGAGGCGGGAATCACCAGCTGGACCCGCCCGGCGTGCCGCGGCAGCTGCGCGAGCGGTCCTTCTCCGGCAACCGGTTCGCCGCCGGCATCGACCAGCGCCCACTGGCAATTCGCCGGCGCCTCGCCGAGCGACCCGCGGATGCGCAGCAGGTTCACGGATACTTGCGCCAGACGATGGCGGGCCAGCCGGTGCTGCCGCGCGCCAGCAGCGCCGAGCCGCGCGCCTGCGCGCCGCCGATGGTGGCCTGCATCGAAGCCATGAAGTAGTCGCTGCTCACGGAGACGTCCTCGGTCGGGATGGTGAGCCCCGGGGGCAGCCGGCTGAAGAAGTCGGAGAAATCCCGGAAGTAGGCGCGCTCGCGCTGGGCGACGATCGCGCGCGCGTCGTCGAGGGTCAGGCCGTCGATGACCGAGGACAGCGCTTCCGGCGAAGCCGTGTTCGCGTTGATCGCGGTAAAGCGGGGCAGCGCCGTCACGAACGGGCGCAGGCGCGCGCGAACGCCGCTGTCGAAGCCGCGCACCAGCGCGAGTTCAGTGACATCGGTCAATGCGCGGTTGGCGGTGAGATAGGGCGGCTGCAGCGAGAGGTAGTACGCGTCCTCGGCGCCGTCCTGCGGCTGCGGATCGCCGTCGGTATCGACCCAGTCGGCGAGCGCGGAGGCGAGCGCGGGCGGCAGCGCCAGGATCGACAGCAGGCGCCGGAAATGCGCCAGCTGCGCGAAGTCGATCTTGCCGTTTCTCAGCAGATTGTTGAGATTGAACTTTCCCTGCTCGTCCTCGATGCGGCCGGCGACGCTGCCGTTCTCCACCGGGACCGGCGGCAGCTGCAGCGCCCACGGTTCGCCGAGGTGATCGACGCTGCTGCTGCGGCGGTCGTCGCTCAGGACGGCGCAGGCCCAGTTCAGTCCCGCCTGCACGAGGAGCTGCGCCTGAACGTGGCCCGCCGACAATTCGACCTGCCGCGACCAGGTGCTCTGCGACACCATCATGGCGGTCGCGGCCAGCGCGGCCAGCGCGACGACGCTCATGGCGAGCACGATCGCCACGCCCCTTTGCGCTCTCACGAGTCGAGCGCGAACACGCGCACGATTTCCTCGCCCGACGCGCGCACGATGTGCAGCCGCACGGCCCGGGGAATGGCGGCGTCGCGCGGCGAAGACGGCCACACATCCACCCAGACAAGACCGGAATCCAGGTATTGAATGTCGAACCTGGCTACCCCGCGCAGCACCGGATAGCGCGCGGGCGGCGCGTCGGTTCCGGCGTCGAGGCCGGGCCATAGCCACAACTCGATCTCCTGCTTCTCGTTCAGGCCGTAGGCGACCCGCCGCGGCGTATCCACGTCCTCAGCGGACGCGAACCGGCTGAATTCGAGCAGCGGGGATGCCGCCGCGTCAGGCCTGCCCAGCCATGCCGGCGCGCTGCCCGATGCAGTGCGTACCGGACGCGGCGCCGCCAGCCGGACGTCCTGTTCGAAGCGCGCGCAGAACGCCGCCACACGCTGCCAGCCTGCGGCTTCCCGGCTTACGTGCGCGCGCGCATCGAGGACCGCGCCCAACCCCCGGTACGACATCATGGCCAGCAGAGTCAGCACGAGGAGCGACGCGAGCAGTTCGATCAGCGTGAAGCCGCGACGGACGGCGCGGGCGGCTTTCATCTGGATTGCCCCGGCGGGTTCACCACGAATCCGGTGAGATGCGCCAGCGTGCCCGATTCTTCGGCGGCGGCGGACACGAAGACG
>CAZPNH010000050.1:0-8137 GCA_964587635.1 uncultured Bordetella sp. | reverse complement strand
TGGACCGCGGCCGCCGGGCGCTCTGGCAGCAGGGTCTCGACGACGCCGGCCCGTACCAGTCGCCGATGGAGGACACGATGGTGCATTTCCACGAGTGGCTGCGGCGCGAGCTGGGCAAATGAACGTCCTGGTGTCGACCGACGAACTGGCGCAGCACCCCGAGTGGCGCGTGTTCGATTGCCGCCACGATCTCGCCAATCCGGCGCTGGGCGAACAGCAATACGGCGAGGCGCACATCGCGGGCGCGCTGTTCGCGCATCTGGACCGCGATCTGTCCGCGGCGAAAACCGGCAACAACGGCCGGCATCCGCTGCCGGAAGCAAAAACCTTCATCGCCTGGCTCGGCAGGCAGGGACTGAAACCCGAAGATCCGGTGGTCTGCTACGACGGCGGCCCCGGCGCCATGGCCGCGCGCCTGTGGTGGATGCTGCGCTGGGTGGGTCACGAGCCGGTTGCCGTTCTCGACGGCGGCCTGGCGAAGTGGCTGCGCGAAGGCCGGCCCGTGGCCGCCGAAGTACCGTCGTTCGAGGCCGTCGCATACCCGGGCAAGGCGAAAACCTCGATGCACGCAGGCATCGCGCTGGTCGAGAAGAAGCTGAAACGCGCCGCGCTGCTGGACGCGCGCGCGCCGGCGCGCTACCGCGGCGAGCAGGAGCCCATCGATCCGGTCGCCGGGCGCATTCCCGGCGCGAAGAACCGGTTCAACAACGACAATCTTTCCGTCGAAGGGATCTTCAAGCCTCCGGAACTGCTTCGTTCCGAATTCGAGGCCATTCTCTCCGGCCGCGATCCGGGCGACGTGATCAACTATTGCGGCTCCGGCGTCGCCGCCTGCCACAATGCGCTGGCGATGGAAATCGCCGGCCTGACCGGATCACGCGTCTATATCGGTTCCTGGAGCGAGTGGGCGCGCGATCCGGCGCGACCGATTGCGCGCAGCGTCTAGATCCCCTTCCCCGCCGTCCAGGCGAACAGCTGCTGGAAAACGCTCTCGCGGATTTCCGCGCGCGAGAGCACCAGGTCGTGCAAGCCGCCGGGAAACTGCAGTGCGCCCACGTCCCGGCCGAGCGTGCGCGACCAGCGCGATATCTGCTTCCAGTCGAGCACCATGTCCGCCTCGTCCGAATACATCGACAGCACGGGGCAATCGAGCGACAGGCCGGCGTGGACTTTCTCATGCGCGGCGAAAATCGCCCTCACCCAGCCGAAATACGCGGGGAATCCCTTGAGGGGCTTGAGCGAAAGGTCGAAGTCCCATTCACCATCCCAGTTCTTGTGCAGGCTGCGGACGTAGGCCGGGAGCACGGCCTTGGGATCGTTCATGAACGGGGAAAACCAGCCGAGCATCCTGGCGATCCGCAATTTGCTCTTGCGGCCTTCCCTCCAGTCGAAGAACGCGCTGTTCAGCCATAGCGCGCGCACGCGCTCGCGCAACTCGCCTTCGTGCTTGTACAGGGAGCACACCAGTCCCCCGGTCGAATGCCCGGCCAGCAGCACGTCGGCGCCGATTTCCGCGATCGCCCGCGAGATGTCGTCGTGGTACTCGGACACGTCCTTGCAGAAGCACGGGTGTTGCTGCGGCAGCAGCGAGCGGCCGTGCTTGCGCAGGTCGAGGGCGTAGAACGCGTAGCCCTCGGCGGCGAAGCGCCGGGCCATGTGGGCCTGGAAGAAGTAGTCGATGAAGCCGTGCACGTAGAGCACTGCGCCGCGCGATGCCTCCGGGACCGGCAAGCGCACCAGCGTCGCCACGACGCGACCGTCGTAGTCGTCCGGCGCCGGCAGATCGAGCGACTCGAAGCCGGGCAGGAGGCGGTCAGGCTGCCACGCCATGACGCTCCAGTGCCCAGCCCACGTGCTCGCGCACAAGCGGGGACGCATGGTTGATTTTCTTTTTCAAGGCTTCGACAACCTCCGCTGAGCCGGGCGCATTGCCCAATCCGACGGCCAGATTCCTGAGCCAGCGCTCGTAGCCGATACGCCGGATCGGCGAGCCTTGCATTCTCTGGTCGAACTGTTCCGCCGTCCAGCCGAACAGCTCCACCAGCGCGGCGCGATCCAATCCGTTCCTCACCTTGAAATCATCTTCATCGGAAAGTCGGGCAAACCCGTTCCAGGGACAAACCAGCTGGCAATCGTCGCAGCCATAGACACGGTTGCCGATGAGCGCGCGGAATTCCTCGGGAATCGGCCCCTTCAGCTCTATCGTCAGGTAGGAGATGCAGCGCCGCGCCTCCAGCTGGTAGGGCGCGCGGATCGCCTGCGTCGGGCAGACGTCGATGCAGCGGCTGCAGCTGCCGCAATGGTCGCTGGCCGGCGCGTCCACCGGCAGCGGCAGGTCGCAGTAGATTTCGCCCAGGAAAAACCAAGAACCCGCGCCGCGGTCGAGCAGCAGCGTGTGCTTGCCGCGCCAGCCGATGCCGGCGCGCACGGCCAGTTCCACCTCCATCACCGGCGCGGAATCGGCGAAGGCACGGTGGCCGAAGGGCCCGACCTCGGCCTCGATGCGCTCGCAGAGCTTCTGCAGGCGATTGTGCATCACCTTGTGGTAGTCGCGGCCGCGCGCGTAGCGCGCGATGTAGGCCGCGGACGGATCCTGCAATTCCTCTTCGACGGAGCCGGGCGTGTCCGCCAGGTAATCCATGCGGCAGGAAAGCACGCGCAAGGTTCCGGGCACCAAGTCCGAGGGCCGGGAGCGGAGCTCGCCGTGGCGCGCCATATAATCCATCTCGCCGTGCCACCCCAGCCCGAGCCAGCCGGCGAGGCGGCCATGCGCGGCCGAGAGATCGGTATCCGCAATGCCCACCGCCTGGAAGCCGAAGCCCAGCCCCCACTGCTTGATGTCCGCTGCGAGCACCGCGTAATCCATGTCCGAGCATCTTAGTTTGCTTGGCGAGCCGGCAACGCTCCGGTTGGGGGAAGCACTCGCCGCCGGGGCGACCAACGGCCTGGTTCTCCACCTGAAGGGTGAACTGGGTTCGGGTAAGACAACTCTCGCCCGGGGTCTCATCCATGCCCTGGGCCACTCCGGACGAGTGAAAAGCCCGACCTACACGCTGCTTGAGCCCTATAGCCTATTGCGACTAAACTTGTATCACTTTGATTTTTATAGGTTCAAGAACCGATCCGAATGGCTGAGCTCAGGCTTCCGCGAGCACTTCAATCCGGAGTCGCTCT
This sequence comes from uncultured Bordetella sp., assembly GCA_964587635.1. Taxonomy (GTDB): domain Bacteria; phylum Pseudomonadota; class Gammaproteobacteria; order Burkholderiales; family SG8-39; genus RBG-16-66-20. The sequence continues at coordinate 4,963 of CAZPNH010000050.1, read as the reverse complement.
GTATCGTGGAATGGCCCGAGCGTGCCGGAGACCTACTCGCGCCGCCGGACCTCGAGATCCATCTCCGCTACGACGGGGAAGCGCGCGCGGCGACGCTGGCCACGCACTCGGCGCCCGGCGAAGCCTGGTTGAAAACTGCCTTGTCGGACTGGCGCTCTTCCTAAGCGTCGGCTGGGCACAGGCGCAGATTGTTTCCACGCGGATCTGGCCGGCCAAGGAATACACCCGCGTCACGCTGGAATCGAAATCCGAGATCAAGTACCAGTTGTTCGCGGTGAAGAACCCCGAGCGCCTGGTGCTCGACCTGGAAGGCGTCGATCTCGGCCCCGCGCTCGCCGAGCTGGACGGCAAAGTGGCCACCGGCGATCCCTACATCGACAAGCTGCGCGTCGGCCGCAACCGGCCGGGCGTGGTGCGCCTGGTGCTCGATCTGAAGGCCGAGGTGAAGCCACAGCTGTTTGCGCTGAAGCCGGTGGCCGAGTATGGCTACCGCCTCGTCCTCGACATCTACCCGCTGGTGGCGCCCGATCCGCTCGCTGCGCTGATCGAGGCGGACGGGAAAATCGCCAAGCAGGAAGAAAAAGCGGAAAAGGAACCGGCGCCGCTCCCCGACAAGCCGAAGGTCGCGCGCCTGGCGACGATCGTGATCGACGCCGGGCACGGCGGCGAAGACCCGGGCGCGTGCGGCAGGCTGGGCTCGCGCGAAAAGGACATCACGCTGACGATCGCTAGGCGCCTCAAGCTGCTGGTCGATGCCGAGCCGGGGATGCGCGCAGTGCTCACGCGCGACGCGGATTTCTACGTTCCTCTGCAGACCCGCGTGGACAAGGCGCGGCGCGTCAAGGCCGACCTGTTCGTCTCGATCCACGCCGATGCGTTCATCCGGCCGGATGCGCGCGGCTCCAGCGTATTCGCGCTCTCGGAACGGCGCGCGACCTCCGAGGCCGCGCGCTGGCTGGCGAAGAAGGAAAACGAGGCCGACCTGATCGGCGGCGTCAACATCGACGTCAAGGACAAGTATCTCGCGCAGACGCTGCTCGACCTTTCGCAGACCGCGACCATCGACCACAGCCTGCGGCTCGGCAACGCGGTGCTGGGCGAGATCGGCCAGGTCAACACGCTGCACAAGGCGCAGGTCGAGCAGGCGAGCTTCGCCGTCCTCAAGTCTCCCGACGTGCCATCGATCCTGGTCGAGACCGCGTTCATCTCCAACCCGGAAGAGGAAAAGCGCCTGAACGACGACGCCTACCAGGAGCAGATCGCCCACGCGATCCTCGCCGGCATCAAGCGCTACCTCGCCAAGAATCCTCCGCGCCCGCAGGCACCCCTGGCGCTGACGAACTAGGCGCGCCGGTTCTTCACCCAGGCGAACACCCCTGGCGCGATCGACACCAGCACAATCAGCAGGATCACCATGGTGAGATTGTTCTTCACCAGCGGCAGGTTGCCGAAGAAGTAGCCCGCGCTGCACAGCGACACCACCCAGGCCAAGGCGCCCACGACGCACCACCCGATGTAGCGCGCGTAGGGCATGCGACCGATGCCGGCGACGAAGGGCACGTAGGTGCGCACGATGGGGACAAAGCGCGCGAGGATGATGGTCTTGCCGCCGTGCTTCTCGTAAAAGGCGTGCGCGCGCGCCAGATGCGCCGGGTTGAACCAGCGTGACTTCTCGTAGTGGAAGACGCGCCGCCCGATCCAGCGACCGATGCTGTAGTTGACGTTATCGCCCGTGAGAGCGGCGGCCACCAGTACCGCCATCACCGCGGCGATGTCCATGCCGCCCGCCGCCGCGATCGCGCCAGTGACGAACAGCAGCGAATCCCCGGGCAAAAACGGCCAGACCACCAGGCCGGTCTCGATGAAAACGATCACGAACAGCAAGGCGTAGACCCAGACGCCGTGATCTGCGACGAATTTGGCGAGGTGCGTGTCGAGATGCAGCGCGACGCCGGCCACTTCGTTGAGAAGTTCCATGTCACGATTCTATATACTCCCCGCATGAGCCACATTCGGGTCCTGCCCGACCTGCTGATCAGCCAGATCGCCGCGGGCGAAGTGGTGGAACGGCCCGCTTCGGTGCTGAAGGAACTGCTGGAGAATGCGCTGGACGCCGGCGCGCGGGAAATCCAGGTCACGCTGGACCAGGGCGGCATCAAGCGCGTGCAGGTGGACGACGACGGCGGCGGGCTCGCGAAAGAGGATCTGCCGCTCGCGCTGGCGCGCCACGCCACCAGCAAAATCGGCACGCTCGACGACCTGCAGGGCGTGGCCACCATGGGCTTCCGTGGCGAGGCGCTCGCCTCGATTGCGTCGGTGGCGCGCCTCTCCATCGCGAGCCGCGTGAAGGACGCCGCTCGCGGCGTGGACGGCGCAGCCCATGCCTGGATCATCAACTCCGAGGGCGGCAGCGGCGGCCCGGCGAAGCCTGCGGCGCGCGCCGCCGGCACCACGGTGCTGGTCGAGGATCTCTACTTCAACACGCCAGCGCGCAGGAAATTCATGCGCACCGAGCAGACCGAGTTCGGGCACTGCGAGGAAACCTTTCGCAGGATCGCGCTCGCGCGCCCCGACGTCGGCTTCACCCTGAAGCACAACGGCCGCGTCTCGGTGCACCTGCGCGTGCAAACCATCGAAGAGCGCGCCGCGGCGCTGCTCGGCCGCGAATTCCTCGACGCGAGTTTCCGGGTCGACGCGCAGGCGGGAACGCTGCGGCTCTCCGGCCTCGCGGGCACGCCCCAGGCTGCGCGCGCCCGCGCCGACGCCCAGTACCTGTTCGTCAACGGCCGCTTCGTGCGCGACCGCATGCTGTCGCACGCGGTGCGCGAGGCCTACCGCGACCAGCTGCATGGCGAGCGCCAGCCGGCCTACCTGCTGTTCCTCGAGCTCGATCCGCGGGGCGTGGACGTGAACGTGCATCCGGCCAAGATCGAGGTGCGCTTCCGCGATTCGGGCGGCATCCATCAGTTCGTGCTGCATGCGCTCAAGCGCGTGCTCTCCCCGTCCGCGGCTGAAGCTCCGGTGGCCTATGCCCGGGTTTCGGATGCCGGTTCCGGCTTGCAACCGGGATTGCAGCACGGGTTTTCCCTCATGCAGCCGGCGCAGGCTTACCAGGCCTTCATGGCAACCGCGACGGCAGCGATGCCGTTGCCAGCCACGGAAAAATCCCCGCCTCTGGGCTATGCGCTCGCCCAGCTGCACGGCGTCTATATCCTCGCGCAGAACGAGGCCGGGCTGGTGCTGGTCGACATGCACGCGGCGCACGAGCGCATCGTGATGGAGAAACTGAAGCTGGGACTGGATGCGGGCGCGGTGGCGCGGCAGAGCCTGCTGGTGCCCGCCGTGCTGGCCGTGGACGCGCTCGACATCGCCACCGCAGAGGAAAACAGCGAAGCGCTCGAAAAGCTGGGCCTGGAAACCAGCGTGTCGGGCCCGAACGAACTGGCGGTGCGTTCGGCGCCGGCCCTGCTCGCGGGCGGCGACATCGCGGGGCTGACGCGCAACCTGCTCAAGGACATCCGCGAATACGGCGCGAGCGAGGTGCTGTCGGCGCGCCAGAACGAGCTGCTCGCCACCATGGCCTGCCACGCCGCGGTGCGCGCCAACCGCATGCTCACGGTCACCGAGATGAACGCCCTGCTGCGCGAGATGGAAGAAACCGAGCGCTCCGGCAGCTGCAACCACGGCCGGCCGACCTGGTACCAGCTCACCATGGCGGACCTCGATCGCCTTTTCATGCGCGGCCAATGAACGGGCCGGGCGTGATGCTGATCACGGGCGGCGGGCGCGGCATCGGCGCCGCCACCGCGCGGCTCGCCGCGCAGCGCGGCTACGCCGTCTGCGTGAACTACCTGCGCGACCGCTCCGCCGCCGAGAAGCTCGCCGCGGAGATCGGCGGCGGCGCCATCGCGGTGGCGGGCGACGTTTCCGCCGAGGCCGACGTGCTGCGCCTGTTCGAAACCGTGGACGCAAAACTCGGCCGCCTTGCCGCCCTCGTCAACAACGCCGGCATCGTCGACCGTCAATCGCGCGTCGAGGCGATGCCTGCCGCCCGCCTGCGGCGCATGTTCGCCATCAACGTCGTCGGTTCCTTCCTCTGCGCGCGCGAGGCGATCAAGCGCATGTCCAGGAAGCATGGCGGCAAGGGCGGCGCGATCGTGAATGTTTCCTCCGCCGCCGCGCGCCTGGGTTCGCCCGGCGAATACGTGGACTACGCGGCATCGAAAGGCGCGATCGACACCATGACCCTGGGCCTGGCCAAGGAACTCGCGGAAGACGGCATCCGCGTCAACGCGGTGCGGCCCGGGTTCATCAACACGGACATCCACGCCTCCGGCGGCGAGCCGAACCGTCTCGAGCGCGTTCGCGAAAATATCCCCATGAAACGCGGCGGTGAGCCGGAAGAAATCGCGCGCGCCATCCTGTGGCTGCTGTCGGAGGAAGCCTCCTATTCCACGGGGGCCATTCTCGATGTCGCGGGTGGCCGGTAAGTCCTTTGCCTTTGTTCTGCTGGGTCCGACCGCCAGCGGAAAATCGCGGCTCGCGATGCAGCTTGCCGGCGCCCATCCGGTCGAAATCGTCAGCATCGACTCAGCGCAGGTCTATCGCGGCATGAATATCGGCACCGCCAAGCCTTTGCCGGCCGAGCGCCGCGCGGTGCCGCACCACCTGATCGACCTGATCGATCCGACCGGGCGCTACTCCGCGGGGCGCTTCCGCGAGGATGCGATCCGCACCGTCGGAGAGATTCACGCCCGGGGAAAGATTCCGCTGCTCGTCGGCGGCACCATGCTCTACTACCGCGCCCTGGCGCAGGGCATCGACGCCCTGCCGCAGGCCGAACCCGGCCTGCGCGCGCAGATCGATGCGCGCGCCGCGCGCCACGGCTGGCCCGCCCTGCACGCCGATCTCGCGCGCGTCGATCCGGCCAGCGCGGCGCGGCTCTCTCCCAACGATTCCCAGC
>CAZPNH010000049.1:0-8173 GCA_964587635.1 uncultured Bordetella sp. | reverse complement strand
CACCGCGGCGATCTGATCGTAGCTCATCAGCGCCGGGGCGTGGCCGATTCCCGGCAGCTCCAGCGCCTCGACGCCGGGCCGGCGCGCCTGCATCTGCAGCAGCGTATCGTGCGACAGCACGTCGGACTCGGCGCCGCGCAGCACCAGCGTCGGGCAGCGGATGTCCGCCCAGGTGCTCCACAGGTCGATGCCGGAAAAGAAGTTGGGGCCCATCGGAAACTCCGGGTCGGCGCGCGCGCCGCGCATGGTGTCCCCGATCGCGGGATCGTAGCGCAGCTGGAACCGGCCCTCCGCCGTTTCCTGGACGCCGTTCTCGGCCAGGTGCCGCCACTGCTCGTCGCTGAGCGGCCCGAACTGCGCGCAGGCTTCGCGCAGGTAGACCTCCACCTCGGCCATGCTGCGGAACGAGCCTCCGCCGGCGACGTAGCCCTTCAGGCGGTAGAGCGCCCCCCAGGGAATGAACGGGCCGATATCGTTCAGCACCAGCCGGCGGATCGGCGAACCCGGCTTCGCCGCCAGCAGCATGCCGATCAGCCCGCCCATGGATGTGCCGACCCAGTCGATGGTCACAGCCGCCCGCGCCGGCTTGCGCCGGCTGCGGAAGGTACCGAAGGACACCGGGGGCGCCGGCGCGCTGATGCGCGCGATCAGCGCGGCGGCATCCGCCAGGTAGGTTGAAAAGCTGTAGTCGCCCTTGTCGGCGAGCCATTCGCTGTCGCCGCGGCCCGCGACATCGACGCAGACCACGCGGCATCCGGTCGCCAGCTGGCGCGCCAGGAAATCGAAATCGCGGCAGTTTCTCGCCAGCCCGTGGACGCAGACCACGACGTGGTCGGACGCCGGGTTGCCCCAGTCCAGATAGGCGATGCGGTGGAAGCCGCCCGGCGACAAGCTGAGGAAAGATCCGCTCTGAAAGCCCACTTCCATGCGGCAAGCATAGTGCATACCCGAGGCGCGCAGCCCTGGCATGTTTCATGCGTTGGAAGAGGCATGACTCTCCTCGCTCACGGAGGCAACGTGCCCATAGAAGACCGGATCGATCGGCTGTCCAGGCTGGTGCTTGTGGTCCTGCTCCTCGCCACACTGGGCTGGGTCGGCCAGGGCAGAGGGCAGAACACGGTACAGGAGGCGGCCGCGGATGAAGACGGGCCGCCGCTGATCCTGGTCGCCAAGCCGGCGCTGAACGACGAATTCTTCGGCGCCTCCATCCTGATCGCCAAGCCGGTCAGCAACGGCGGCTACGTCGGCTTTGTCATCAACCACCCGACCGACATGACGCTCGGCATGTTGTTTCCCGAGCACGGCCCCTCGCAGAAAGTGCCGGATCCGGTCTACCTGGGCGGACCCTCGAACACGGAATACATTTTCGCGCTGGTGCAATCGAGCGCGAGTCCGGGCGGGGATTCGCTGCAGATCGCCAAGGACTTGTTCATCGCGGTCGACGCCAAGACCGTCGACCACATCATCGAGGCCGATCCGGCGCACGCGCGCTTTTTCGCCGGCCTGGTGGCCTGGCAGCCGGGCGAGCTGGAGGACGAACTCAAGCGCGGCCTGTGGTACGTGCAGGAGTCCGATTCCGACCTGGTGATGCGCAAGTCCACCGAGGGCTTGTGGGAAGAACTGGTGAAGCGCTCCGAGCGCCGCGCCAACACGATCTAGCGCCGCCCACAGTCTCGGCAACGTAACCCAGTAACCCCCGGGAGCGCCCGCATGCGGGTCCTGGTCATTGACGAATTGGCAGAGGATCTCGAGGAGCGCGCGGCGATACTGCGCGAGGGGCTCGCACGCGCCGGCCACGAAGTCGTCGCTTCGCTGTCCTCGCCGTTCGAACTGCTGCGGGCGGTCGAGCGCCTGCGGCCCGACGTCATCGTGATCGACACCGAATCGCCGACGCGCGACGTGCTCGAGCACGTCGTCATCGTCAGCCAGTCGAGCCCGCGGCCGATCGTGATGTTCGCCACCGACAGCGGCGGCGAGGCGATCCGCGAGGCCGTGCGCGCGGGCGTCTCGGCCTACGTGGTAGACGGGCTGGACGCCGACCGCGTCAACTCCATCGTCCAGGTCGCCTGCGCCCAGTTCGACGACCTGCAGCGTGTCAAGGTCGAGTTGGCGGAAGCGAACCTGAAGCTCTCCGAGCGCAAGCTGGTCGAACGCGCCAAGGGCCTGCTGATGCAATCGCGCGGCATCTCGGAGGACGAGGCCTACCACGCGCTGCGCAGGCTCGCGATGTCGAAAAAGCAGCGCCTGGGAGACGTCGCGCAGCAGCTGATCGACAGCGCCGACCTGCTCGGCAAAGGCTGACGCGGCTGCATGGTTCCGGTGCGACCGTGCCGGTTGTGCACAGCAGCAGTGCGTGCGTGAACTATTCGACACATTGTTTTTATTGAGAATTTCTATGGCACGGGCCTTGCGAAGCTAAGGCCATGAGTCCGGGCGCAACGGCGCGCCCGGCCGGAACAAAGGCGTTCGTCGCGAACCATGCGGTGCGGTTCGTACGAGCGCTTTTTTATTTTGGGAGATCGAAATGAATGGACCGGACGGCAAAAATTCGGGCAGGCGGCGCAAGTTCCTCAAGCAGGCGGCTGCGGCCGGCCTCATGAGCCTGGTTCCCGCCGCGGTACGCACCGGCGCCTGGGCGGCGGGCTCGGATGCGCCCGAGAAAAAGGAAGTGAAGATCGGCTTCATCCCGCTCACCGACTGCTCCTCGGTCGTGATGGCTTCGGTGATGGAGTTCGACAAGAAATACGGCATCAAAATCGTTCCGTCCAAGGAAGCTTCCTGGGCAGCGGTGCGCGACAAGCTGGTCAACGGCGAGCTGGACGCCGCGCACGTGCTCTACGGCCTGATCTACGGCCTGCAGCTCGGCATCGGCGGGCCGAAGAAGGACATGGCCGTGCTGATGGCGCTGAACAACAACGGGCAGGCCATCACCCTCTCGCGCAAGCTCTACGACAAGGGCGTGAAGGACGGCGCGAGCCTGAAAGCGCTCATCGACAAGGAGAAGGGCGAGTACACCTTCGCACAGACCTTCCCGACCGGCACGCACGCCATGTGGCTCTACTACTGGCTCGCGGCCAACGGCATCCACCCGTTCAACGATGTGAAGACGATCACCGTGCCGCCGCCGCAGATGGTGGCGAACATGCGCGTCGGCAACATGGAAGGCTTCTGCGTCGGCGAACCCTGGAACAACCGCGCCATCGTCGACAAGATCGGCTTCACCGCCGTTACCACGCAGGAAATCTGGAAGGATCACCCGGAAAAGACGCTCGGCTGCTCGGCCGAATTCATACAGAAGAATCCGAATACCGCGCGCGCCATGACCGCCGCCGTGCTCGAGGCCGGCCGCTGGATCGATTCATCGCTCGTCAATCGCCAGAAAACCGCGGAAGTCGTCGCCGACAAGTCCTACGTCAACACCGACAAGGAAGTCATCGTCGCGCGAATGCTCGGCCGCTACGACAACGGCATCGGCAAGGTCTGGGACGACAAGGACTACATGAAGTTCTACAACGAGGGCTACGTCAATTTCCCGTACCTGTCGGACGGCATGTGGTTCATGACGCAGCACCGCCGCTGGGGCCTGCTCAAGGAAGACCCGGACTACCTTGCGGTCGCCAAGCAGGTGAACCGCATCGACGTCTACAAGGACGCGGCGGCCATGACCAAGACGCCGCTGCCGAAGGACCCGATGCGCACCGCGAAGCTGATTGACGGGACGGTCTGGGATGGCAGGGATCCGAAGAAATACGCGGGCAGCTTCAAAGTGAAGGTGGCTTGAGATGAGCGCGGTGCCTGCTCCTCGCGCCGCGGGGCTGCAAGCCGCTGCGGCGGTACTGCCAATGCGCACCGACGACGCGCCGAAACCGGCGTCCTCCCGCCATCGCCGGGCACGCGCGCCGGATTGGCTGGTGAGCGCGCTGGCGATGGTTGCGGGTATTGCCGTGTTCGTCGTCGCCTGGGCGATCGTCGCGCGCAAAGGCGGGGCCATTCCCGGCCCTGGCGTGGTCTGGAAAGCGGCGGTGGTCATATTCTCCGACCCGTTCTACTCGAAAGGACCGAACGACCAGGGCATCGGCTGGAACGTACTGTCGTCGCTCAAGCGCGTCGGCATCGGCTTCGGGCTCGCCGCGGCGGTCGGCATCCCCACCGGCTTCATCATCGGGCGCTTCAAGTTCCTCTCAGACATGGCGGCGCCCATCATCGCCATGCTGAAACCCGTCTCGCCGCTCGCCTGGCTGCCGATCGGGCTGCTGCTGTTCAAGGCCGCCAATCCGGCGGCGATCTACGTCATCTTCGTCTGCAGCCTGTGGCCGATGATCGTCAACACCGCGGTCGGCGTGCGCCAGATTCCGCAGGAATACCTGAACGTCGCGCGCGTGCTCAACCTTTCCGAATGGAAGGTGTTTACCACCATCCTGTTCCCGGCGGTGCTGCCCTACATGATCACCGGCGTGCGCCTGTCGATCGGCGTGGCCTGGCTGGTGATCGTCGCCGCGGAAATGCTCACCGGCGGCGTCGGCATCGGCTTCTGGGTGTGGGACGAATGGAACAACCTGAAGGTGGAGCACATCATCATCGCCATCTTCACCATCGGCATGGTCGGACTGCTGCTGGAGCAGGCGCTGGTGCTGCTCGCCAGGCGCTTCAGCTACAACTGAGGAAAAGCACATGGACGCGGACAAATACCTGCGCATCGAGAACATCGGCATGACCTTCGAGACTCGGAAGGGCGACTTCGTCGCGCTCGAGCGCATCGACCTCACGGTGAAAAAGGGCGACTTCGTTTCCCTCATCGGGCATTCCGGCTGCGGCAAATCCACGCTGCTCAACCTGGTCGCGGGCCTGATACGGCCGACCGAAGGCGGCATCCTGCTGGCCGAGCGGGAAATCACCGGTCCCGGCCCGGACCGCGGCGTGGTGTTCCAGAACCACTCGCTGCTGCCGTGGCTGACCTGCTTCGACAATGTCTATCTCGCCGTTGAAAGGGTTTTCCCGGAGAAAAAGAATCTCCTGAAGGAGCGGACCCACAAGGCGCTGGCGATGGTCGGGCTGACATCGGCCGAGGCCAAATACCCGCACGAGATCTCGGGCGGCATGAAGCAGCGCGTCGGCATCGCGCGCGCGCTGGCGATCGAACCCAAGGTCATGTTGCTGGATGAGCCGTTCGGCGCGCTGGACGCGCTCACCCGCGCCAATCTGCAGGATGAGCTGATACGCATCGTCGAGAGCACCGGCGCGACCGTGCTGATGGTGACGCACGACGTGGACGAGGCGGTGCTGCTGTCGGACCGCATCGTGATGATGACCAACGGCCCGGCGGCGCGCATCGGCGGCGTGCTCGAAGTGGACCTGGAGCGGCCGCGCGACCGCCTGGCGCTCGCCGGCAGCCGGCCCTACATGGAGCTGCGCACCACGGTGATGGATTTCCTCTACCGCAAACAGCTCAGGCAGGCGGCCTGAACATCGCCAGGAGATTTCGATGACCCCTGAACAGGTTTTCCTGGTGCAGCGTTCCTGGAAACAGGTGCTGCCGATCGCCGACACCGCGGCCGAACTTTTCTACGGCAAGCTCTTCAGCCTCGACCCGTCGGTGAAGCCGCTCTTCAAGGGCGACATGAAGGCGCAGGGCCGCAAGCTCATGGCGATGATCGGCACCGCGGTGGGCGGGCTCTCGGACCTGCGGGCCATCGTTCCGGCGGTGCAGGAACTCGGCCGCCGGCACGTCAAGTACGGCGTCAAGGATTCGCACTACGACACCGTGGGCGGCGCGTTGCTGTGGACGCTCGAGCAGGGCCTGGGGGAGGCATTCACGCCCGACGTGAAAGCCGCATGGACGGCGGTCTACGGCGTCCTCGCCGCGACCATGAAGGACGCGGCAAAAGTTCCCGCATGAAGCCGGTCGAAGAATGCGGCCCCTCGTCACGCTGATCGGCGCCGGGCCGGGCGATCCGGAGCTGCTGACGCTGAAGGCGGCGCGCGCGCTGGGCGCGGCCGACGTGGTGCTGGTGGATGACCTGGTCAACCGCGGCTGCCTGGCGCACGTGCGCGCCGATGCCAGGATCATCGAGGTCGGCAAGCGCGGCGGCTGCAAGTCGACGCCGCAGGCCTTCATCGAGAAGCTCCTGGTGTTGTACGTGAAGGAAAAAAAGAACGTGGTGCGGCTGAAAGGCGGCGATCCCTTCGTGTTCGGGCGCGGCGGCGAAGAAGTCGAAGCGCTGCGGGCGCAGGGTATCGAAGTCGAGGTGATCCCAGGGATCACCGCGGGCACCGCGGTTCCGGCTTCGATCGGCATCCCGGTGACGCATCGCGACCTGGCCCGCGGCGTCACCTTCGTGACCGGACACACCAGGGATGGAACGCAGCCCGACTGGCAGGCCCTGGCCCGCTCGCGCACGACGCTCGTGATCTACATGGGGCTGAGCGGCCTGGAAAAAATCCTCCAATGCCTGAAAGCGGCGGGCATGGATCCGGCGACCCCCGCCTGCATCATCGAGAAGGGCACGCTGCGCAACCAGAGGCAGCGCATCGCCACCCTCGGCACGCTGACCGCCGCCGGGTTCGCGAGCCCCGCGTTGATCGTCGTCGGCGAGGTGGTTCGCTTCGCCCGCGTGGCATCCGCCGCGTCTGCGGTGAAGGCAGCCTGATGCGCATCGCAGTCATCGGCAACGGCATGGTCGGCCAGCGCTTCCTCGAGCAGCTGGTCGCGCGCAACCGTGACTGCGAGATCACCGTCTTCTGCGAGGAGCCGCGCCCGGCCTACGACCGGGTGCAGTTGACGAGCTTCTTCTCCGGCAAGAGCGCGCAGGATCTCAACGTCGTGCCGGAAAAGTTCTTCCAGGACAACCGCGTGACGCTGCGCCTGAACGACGGCGTGCTCGGCATCGATCCGGCGAACAAGGTCGTACGCTCCGCGCGCTACAGGGAAGTACCCTATGACAAGCTGGTGATCGCGACCGGTTCGGTCCCCTTCGTGCCGCCGGTGTCCGGAAAAGACCGCCGCGACTGCTTCGTCTACCGCACCATCGAGGATCTCGAAGTCATCGCCGCCGCCGCCGGGCGCTCGAAAGCCGGCGTCGTCATCGGCGGCGGATTGCTCGGCCTGGAAGCCGCCAAGGCCCTGCAGGACCTCGGCCTCGAAACGCACGTGGTCGAGTTCGCGTCCCGCCTGATGGCGGTGCAGCTCGACGATTCCGCCGGCCGGCTCCTGCGCCGCAAGATCGAGGCGCTGGGCGCGCGCATCCACCTGCAGAAGAACACCCGGGAAATCGTCGACGGCGGCGCGCGCAGGCACAAGCTCGTGTTCGCCGACGGCACCAGCCTGGAGACCGATCTCATCGTCTTCTCGGCGGGCATCCGGCCGCGCGACGAGCTCGCGCGCGGCGCCGGCCTCGCCGTCGGCGAGCGCGGCGGCATCCAGATCAACTCGCACTGCCAGACCACCAACCCCGACATCTACGCCATCGGCGAGTGCGCATTGTGGGAAGGACGCATCTTCGGGCTGGTGGCGCCCGGCTACCAGATGGCCGAGGTCGCGGCACGCCACCTGCTCGGCGAGAGCGAACTGCAGTTCCTCGGCGCCGACATGAGCACCAAGCTGAAACTCATGGGCGTGGACGTGTGCTCGATCGGCGACGCCCACGGCAGCGCGCCCGGCGCGCTCAACTACGTGTTCACCGACGAGGCGGCCGGCGTCTACAAGAAGCTGGTGGTCGCGGAAGACCGCAAGCAGCTGCTGGGTGCGATCCTGGTCGGCGACGCGGCCGATTACGGCACGCTGCTGCAGATGACGCTCAACCCGCTGCCGCTGCCCGAGCACCCCGAGGAGCTGATCCTGCCGGCGCGGGAAAGGAAGCAGGGATTGGGCATCGACATGCTGCCCGACTCGGCGCTCATCTGCTCGTGCAACAGCGTGACCAAGGGCGCGCTCTGCGCCGCCATTTCAGAGGGCTGCCAGTCCCTGGGATCTTTGAAGAAAAAAACAAAAGCGGCCACCAGCTGCGGCGGCTGCGGCCCGCTCGCCAAGCAGATCCTCGACGCCGAGATGAAGAAGCAGGGCTTCAAGGTCAACAACCACCTGTGCGAGCACTTCGCCTATTCGCGGCAGGAGCTGTTTCACCTGGTGAAGATAAATTCGATCAAGAGCTTCGATGACCTGATCGCGCAGCATGGC
>CAZPNH010000048.1:0-8365 GCA_964587635.1 uncultured Bordetella sp. | reverse complement strand
TCTCTTCCTCGGTGAGCCCCTCGACCGCGAAGCGCGCGAGCAGGTCGTCCAGGATCATGCGATGCAGCTGGTCGATGTTCATCCACGGCAATTCGCCCGAGCGCACGCGCGCCATCGCCGGCCGGTAGCCGGCGCGCCAGGCGTCCGTGAACGCGTTCCAGTCGACGGCGAGCTTTTTTTTGCGGCCGAGCGCGCGGCACTCGCGGATGATCGAGCCGCGCCAGTCGACGACCGTGCCGAAAACGTCGAATATCAGGGCGCGGATCATGCGCGGGCGGGCAGGCATGAGCGGATTCTACCGCCGGCCGCCGTCGCCGTTACTGCAACTGGATGGTTCCGGACACCGTGATAAGGATGCGCGTGCTGCCGGGCTCCACCGCCGGCTGCGCGAAGGATTCGGACGACAAGGCGCGCGCCGCCATCGCGTACATGGGGCGCGGCGGCGCGCCGCCGGGCGAAACCTGCAGGTCGCGCACCCGGTAGCCTTTCGCCTTCATCGCGTCCCGCACCACGCGGGCGCGTTCCTCGAACGCCGCCAGCGCCTCGGCGATCAGGGCGTTTTCGGCCTTGTGCCTCGCCTCGCCCGATACCGAAAGGGTCAACCCGGCCACCACCATGTTCGCCTGCAGCTTGCCGATCAGTTCGGTGGCGGCGGCGAAATCCGCCGATTCCAGGCGCAGTTCCAGGCGCACGCGCCAGCGCACGACGCGATTCTTGTCGTATACCGGGGTGGTCTGGTATCCGGCGGACTGGGCCTTCACGCTTTTGTAGGCAAGCGCGCCCGCGAGCGCGCGCTGCATCGTGCGGTTGACGCCGTCGGCGAGCTGCGCGGGGTCGGTGCCTTCCGCTTCGGCCGCCAGCACCGCGGTCAGCAGGTCGTTCGGGATTTCGCGCTCCGCCTGGGCGTTCAGGCTGACCAGGTTGAACAGCGTCTCGGGCGACTGCGCGCCCGCAGCCAGAGGGAGGAACAGCAGAGCCATCAGGAGCATTCGCATGATCAGGCCTTTTTTTTCCGCTCGTGCCGCCACAGCACGTCGCCGCGCCTGCCGGCGCGGTTGAGCGCGCGCCCGAGCACGAACAGCAGGTCGGAGAGCCGGTTCAGGTACTGGCGCGCGCGCTCGCCGGCCGGTTCGGCGCGGCCGAGGGCGACCAGGCTGCGCTCGGCTCGCCGGCAGACGGTGCGCGAGAGATGCGCCAGCGCCGCGGCGCGCGTGCCGCCCGGCAGGATGAATTCCTTGAGCGGGGCCAGGTCCTTGTTGTACGCCGCCAGCAACCGGTCCAGGTGCGCGACGTGCGCCTCGGTGACCATGATATGGCCCGGGATGCACACTTCGCCGCCCAGGTCGAACAGGCCGTGCTGTACCTGCAGCAGCGCTTCGCGCAGTTTCGCGGGCATTTTTTCGGCCAGCAGCACGCCGATGCTCGAATTCAGCTCGTCGATGTCGCCCAGCGCCTGGATGCGCGCCGAATCCTTCGCCACGCGCGTGCCGTCGCCCAAGCCGGTCTCGCCCTTGTCGCCGGTGCGTGTGGCGATTTTCGATAGCCGGTTGCCCATGCATCCTCTGCGGGAAAGCGCAGGATTATAGGCTCGCGGCCCGCCACGCCCGCAGCTTCTTCGAGAAGGGAATCGAGGCGTGCGCGGGGCTGGTGGACGGGAGGCGCAGGTAGCTGATGTCCGGGCGGTCGGGCAGCAGGGGCCGCACATGCCGCACATAGAGTTCTTCGGCCTTGGCGCCGTTGAAGCAGATGCGGCGGACGCGGGGATGGCGCGCGAGGAAGCCGCCGATGTCGTTCGGCACGATGCTGCTGCCGACGATGTCGGAATCGAGACTGCTTGCGCGCGTGCACGACTTCAGTACGTCCCACAGCGCGACCCCGGACGCGGCGAGCGACGCGGCCCGCGTCCGGTAGGCCGCCTGGGCGTCGAAGCCGAAGACTTCTCCGGCGATGCGCCAGAACGCGTTCTGCGGGTGCGCGTAGTACTGGCGCTCGCGCAGCGAAACCTTGCCGGGCATGCTGCCGAGGATCAGCAGGCGCGCACCAGTGCGCGCGATCGGCGGGAAGCTGTGGATATGCACCACTCAGACTTGCAATACGAGCGCGAGCGCGATGATGCCGGGCACCGCCTGCACGAAGAGGATGTTGCGGTTCACCGTGGCGCCGCCGAATACGCCGGCCACGATCACGCAGGCGAGAAAGAACACCTTGACCTGGATGCCCGGGGCGCCCAGCGCCAGGCCCCACAGCAGTCCAGCCACGAGGAAGCCGTTGTACAGGCCCTGGTTCGCCGCGAGCCCCTTGGATGCCTCGGCGAACTCGGGCGTGAGCTTGAACACGCGCCGCCCGAAGGGCTTGTTCCAGAGGAACATTTCGAGAACCAGGAAGTAGAAGTGCAGCAGCGCCACCAGCGCTATCGCGATATTCGCGGCCGTAGACATAGGAACGCCTCCTGTTGAAGCACTAACGGCTTTTCTTGCGGACTTCGCTTTCGATCTCGCCCCTGGCCAGCCTGGTGACGAGCCGCTCGCCCTCCGCGACGGTCGAGGCATCCCGCACCACTTCCTTGCGCGAATTCAAGGTAACACTGTAGCCGCGGGAGAGTACCGCGTCGTGGCCGAGGCTCGCCAGCCGGGCATTGGCGATGTCGAGGCGGCTGGCGAATTGATTCAGATGCCGCGCCGTCGCCGCAGACAGGCGCGCGCCGAGGTGCGTGAGGTGCTGCAGCGAGGTGCGCAGGCGTTCTGCCGGGTGCAGCAGGCGGCGGCCGAGGGCGTCCACGGTCTGCATGCTGTATTCGATTTTCCTGATGGTCTCCCTGGCAATGCGCAGCACCGTTTCCGCGATCCACGCGCGCAGCGCCTCCAGCGACGGGCTGACCATTTCGGCCGCCGCGGTGGGCGTGGGCGCGCGCGCGTCGGCGGCGAAATCGGCGATGGTGAAGTCGGTCTCGTGGCCGACGCCGCTCACCACCGGGATCCGCGAGGCGCGGATGGCGCGGGCCAGCGTTTCCTCATTGAACTGCCACAGGTCCTCGATGGAGCCGCCGCCGCGCACCAGCAGCAGCACGTCGCATTCGGCCCGCGCGTTGGCGACCGCCAGGGCCTGCGCCAGCTTCGCCGCTGCGCCTTCCCCCTGCACTGGCGCGGGATAGACGATGACGGGGATGGACGCATTGCGGCGCCGCAGCGTGGTCAGGACATCGCGCAGCGCGGCGGCGGCGAGGGACGAAACGACGCCTATCTGTCCGGGATGTTCCGGTATCGGGCGCTTGGCGTCCGGGTCGAACAGGCCTTCCCGTCCGAGCTTGTCCTTGAGCTTGAGGAAACGCTCGTAGAGCGGCCCCAGCCCGGCGCGGCGCATGGCCTCCACGTTCAGCTGGAAGCGCCCGCGCGGCTCATACAGGGTCACCAGGGCCCTGACCTCGACGCGCAGGCCGTCGGCCGGTTCCCAGTCCAGGGCGACGGCTCGGCTCTTGAACATGACGCAATCCACCTGGGCGGTTTCGTCCTTGAGGGTGAAATACAGGTGCCCCGAGGCGGCGGGGCGCAGATTGGAGATCTCGCCCGAGATCCATTGCAGGGGGAAGCGCCGCTCGAGCATGTCGCGGGCGCTGCGCAGCAGCTGGGAGACGCTCAGGACGGGCGCGGCGGCAGGAGAAAAGTCAAGCTCCATGGCGCGGTCGAGACTACACTAATCCACACGCGCGCCGGCTTGTCTTGCACGCCTGCAAGGAATCCTTGCGGAGCCCCATTCTTATACGTAAAGCGCTGTTTCCTAGGAGGAAAGCACTGCTGAAAATTTAATCGCAACCGTGTAGATGCGCATCGCTAGGCTGACGAGCCCCGCCGTTCAGGGATAATCCACAAACTTATCCACATCTTTTGTGGATATCGGGCGGCGGACGCCAAGCGCAAGCGCAATCAAAGTTGCTGCTGCGGTGCGGTTTGGCTAAAGTGCGCGCACGAAAATGTTTCTGCATTTCAAAGGATAGCGACGTGTTTGCGATCATTCAGGCCGCCGGCTGGCCGATCTGGCCGCTGCTGCTCACATCGATCATCGCGGTGGCGCTGATCATCGAGCGCTCGGTCTCGCTGCGCGAAGCGAAGATCGTTCCGCCCACCTTGCTGGACCAGGTGATGTCGGTCTACGCGCGCCAGGGCGTGAACGCCGACATCCTCGACAAGCTCGCCAAGGACTCGCCGCTGGGCGAGGTGCTGGCTGCGGGCCTGCGCAACGAGAAAAGCCCGCGCCACGTCATGAAGGAGGCCATCGAGGAAGAGGGCCGCGCCACGGCGCACAACCTCGAGCGCTTCCTCACCACGCTCGGCACGATCGCCACGGCGGCGCCGCTGCTCGGCCTGTTCGGCACGGTGGTGGGCATGATCGAGATTTTCGGCTCGCAGGCGCCCGGCGGCACCAACCCGCAGCAGCTCGCCCACGGCATCTCGATCGCGCTCTACAACACCGCTTTCGGCATCGCCATCTCGATTCCCTCGCTGATTTTCTACCGCCACTTCAAGAACAAGGTCGACGGCTTCGTGGTGCAGATGGAGCAGGCGGCCTCGAAGCTGATCGACATCGTGCACGGCGAGCGCGAGGGCTACCAGACCAAGGCGCAGTAGCGCAGGCGCGGATCCGGTATGAACTTCCAGCGCGGCCGGTACAAGGAGCAGCCCGAGATCAATCTCGTGCCGCTGATCGACGTCATGATGGTGATCCTGATCTTCCTCATGATCAGCACCACCTATTCGAAGTACACCGAACTGCAGATCAACCTGCCCACCGCCGACGCCGAGAAGCAGCTCGAGCGGCCGGGCGAAGTGAGCGTGCTGGTGAACGCCAAGGGCCAGTACGTGATCAACAAGGTGCCGGTCGAGTTCGCCAGCATCGAGCAGCTGTCGGGTGAACTGCGGCGCGCCGGCGCCGGCCTGCGCGAGCCCGTCGTCATCATCAGCGCCGACGCGACCGCCACCCACCAGTCGGTGATCCGCGTGATGGAAGCCTCGCGCATCGCCGGTCTGTCGCAAATCACCTTCACGACGCAGTCCGCGAAGTAGTGAAGCACTGGGCCAGCCGCGGCGCCGTCGCCTGGCTGCTGTGGCCGGCGAGCCTGCTGTTCGGCATCGCCGTTTTTTTCCGCCGCCTGTTTTACCGGCTCCGCCTGTTCAAGAGCCGCAGCGCCGGCATTCCGGTGATCGTGGTCGGCAATCTGAGCGCCGGCGGCAGCGGCAAGACGCCGCTGGTGCTGTGGATCGTGGAGCTCCTGAAAGAACACAGGTGGAAGCCCGGCATTGTTTCGCGCGGGTATGGCAGTTCCGCGACGGAGCCGCGCGAGGCAGGCATCGCGTCGGATCCGGCCGAGGTGGGCGACGAGCCGATGCTGCTGGCGCGCAGGAGCGGTTGCCCCGTTTGGGTTGCCCCGGACCGCGCCGCGGCTTGCCAGGCCCTGCGCGAGCAGCATCCCGAGTGCGACGTGATCGTGACCGACGACGGCCTGCAGCACTATGCGCTGCGCAGGGACATCGAGATCTGCGTCGTCGACGCGCGCGGCTACGGCAACGGTTTCCTGCAGCCCGCGGGCCCGCTGCGCGAGCCGCTGTCCCGCCTGCGCTCGGTGGACGCCGTGGTGACGCACGGCGCCGCGGGCGTGCAGGGGTTCGAGATGAAGCTCGAGGGCGAAAACTTCGTGCGGATGACCGATGCGCGCGATGTGCGCGCGGCGAAATCCTTCGCCGGGCAGAAGGCGCACGCGGTGGCCGGCATCGGCGACCCGAAGCGCTTTTTCCTGCAGCTCGCGCGCTTCGGACTGAAGCTCGTGCCGCACCCGTTTCCGGACCACCATGCGTTCCGCGCCGGCGACCTGGACTTCGGCGATGCCGCGCCGGTCGTGATGACCGAAAAGGACGCGGTAAAATGCAAGCGCTTCGCTCAGGCGCACTACTGGGTGTTCCCGGTGAGTGCAACGCTCGACCCCGCATTCGGCCGCTGGCTGCTGGAGAAACTGGGTGGATCCAAAACTGCTTGAAATCCTGGTTTGCCCGATCTGCAAGGGTCCGCTGCTGTACCGCCGCGCGGCCGAGGAGCTCGTCTGCAAGGCCGACCGCCTCGGCTTCCCGGTCAAGGACGGCATTCCGGTGATGCTCGAGGAAGACGCGCGCAAGCTGCCTCCCGAAGAGGAAGTGGCCTGAGCTTTCACGTCATTATCCCGGCGCGCTACGCGTCGACGCGATTTCCCGGCAAGCCGCTCGCAGACCTGGGCGGCAGGCCCATGGTGGCGCATGTATGCGAGCGTGCGCAGGCGAGCGGCGCGCGCAGCGTGGCGGTCGCCACCGACGATGAACGCATCTTCAGGGCGGTCGCGCAGGCGGGCCACCGCGCGCTGATGACGCGCGCGGACCATTCCTCGGGCACGGACCGGATCGCCGAGGCGGCGGCCGCGCTCGGCCTCGCCGCCGGGGACACCGTGGTCAACGTCCAGGGCGACGAGCCGCTGATCGAGCCTGCGCTCATCCGGGACGTCGCCGCCTTGCTCGAGCGCAACTGCGAAGCGAGCATGTCTACCGCCTGCCACCCGATCCACGACGAGGCCTCGCTGGACAACCCGAACGTGGTGAAGGTCGTCCTCGATGCTGCCGGCTACGCGCTCTACTTCTCCAGATCGCGCATCCCGTTTCCGCGGGACACAGGCGGAATCTGGTACCGCCACGCCGGGATCTATGCGTACCGGGCCGGATTTCTGAAGCAGTTTTCATCGTTGAAGCCGAGCCCGCTGGAACAGACCGAAGCGCTCGAACAGCTGCGGGCGCTGTGGCATGGCTACCGCATCGCGGTCGCGGTCAGCGCGGCGGCGATCCCGCCCGGGGTCGATACGCCGCAGGACCTCGCAGCCGTGCGTAAAATGCTGGGCTAGGGGAGGAAAAACAACATGCGCTTGATACTGCTAGGCCCGCCGGGCGCCGGCAAGGGCACCCAGGCCGCGTTCATCAAGGAAAAATTCGCCATCCCGCAGATCGCCACCGGCGACATGCTGCGCGCCGCGGTCAAGGCGGGCACGCCGCTTGGCCTCGCCGCCAAGAAGGTGATGGACTCCGGCGCGCTGGTGTCGGACGACATCATCATCGGGCTCGTGAAGGAGCGCCTGAAGGAGCCGGATTGCGCCAAGGGCTACCTGTTCGACGGTTTCCCGCGCACCATCCAGCAGGCCGACGCGATGAAGGCCGCGGGGGTCGCGCTCGACTACGTGCTCGAGATCGACGTGCCGTCCGAGGAAATCGTCCTGCGCATGAGCGGCCGGCGCGTGCACAACGCCTCGGGGCGCAGCTATCACGTGAAATTCAACCCGCCGAAAGTGGCGGGCCGCGACGACGTGACCGGCGAGCCGCTGATCCAGCGCGACGACGACAAGGAAGAAACGGTGAAGAAGCGCCTCGATGTCTACGCCGCGCAGACGCGGCCGCTCGTGGACTACTACAAACAATGGGCGGCCTCGGGCGACGGCCGGGCGCCGCAGTACCGCAGGATCTCCGGCCAGGGCGCGGTCGAGGACATCAAAACCCGGGCGTTCGCCGCCCTCAGGTAGTGCGGAAGTTGATGATTTCCTGCTAGAATTCGCGACTTTCCCGCGGGCTCCAAGCCCGCGGATTTCTCAAGTAAAGAGGGGAACAAGCAATGGAACAGATCGTCTTCGCGCTTGTGTGCGCGCTCATCGCCATTGGCTACGGCGCCATCTCCGCGAACTGGATCGTGTCGCTGCCCGCGGGCAACGAACGCATGCAGGAGATCGCGGCGGCGATCCAGCAGGGGGCCAAGGCCTACCTGAATCGCCAGTACTCGACCATCGCGGTCGCCGGCGTGGTGCTGTTCCTGGTCATTGGCCTCGTACCCGGGCTCGGCTGGATGACGGCGATTGGTTTCGCGCTGGGCGCGCTCCTGTCGGGCGCGGCCGGCTACATCGGCATGAACGTCTCGGTGCGCGCCAACGTGCGCACCGCCCAGGCCGCCACGCAGGGCATCGATGCCGCGCTGAACGTGGCGTTCCGCGGCGGCGCCATCACCGGCATGCTGGTGGTGGGCCTCGGCCTGCTCGGCGTCGCCGGCTTCTTCGCCTTGCTGAAATCATCCGCGCCGGCGGGCACGACCGACCTGCACGCCGTGCTGCAGCCGCTCATCGGCCTGGCGTTCGGCTCCTCCCTCATCTCGATTTTCGCGCGCCTCGGCGGCGGCATCTTCACCAAGGGCGCCGACGTCGGCGCCGACCTGGTCGGCAAGGTCGAGGCCGGGATTCCCGAGGATGATCCGCGCAATCCCGCGGTGATCGCCGACAACGTCGGCGACAACGTCGGCGACTGCGCCGGCATGGCGGCCG
>CAZPNH010000047.1:0-8373 GCA_964587635.1 uncultured Bordetella sp. | reverse complement strand
CTGCAGTGGACCGGCGGCTCGGGCGGCCTGTTCCTCAAGGTGGCGCAGCGCGACCAGATCGACCTCGCCAATTTCCGCGGCCCGCCGGGGATGTACTACTACGCGATTTTATTTTTGTGCGTTTCAGCGTTTGTCGGCTGTTTTTACCTGCTCAGGTCAAAGGCCGGCTACTACTGGCAGGCCATCCGCGAAAACGAGGAAGCCGCGCAGGCGCTCGGCATCAACACCTTCCGCTGGAAAATGCTCGCCGTGGTGATCAGCTCGGCCATGACCGCGGTGTCGGGCGTGTTCTTCGCGTTCTACTACAACAACCTGTTCCCCGAGCAGATCTTCCACATCAGCCGCTCCATCGAAATCATCCTCGGACCGATCATCGGCGGCGTCGGCACGCTGTTCGGCCCGGTCCTGGGCGCCGCGGTGCTCACGATCCTCGCCGACGGCATCACCGAGATCCTCGGCATGCTGGGCTGGGAGATCCCCGGCATCAAGCAGGTGTTCTACGGCATCGTCATGCTGCTGGTGATCATGTTCCTGCCGAACGGCATCTGGCCGCCGCTTGCGCGCAAGCTGGGACTGGACAAGTAATGCTCACGGTGGACAACATCTCCAAGTCCTTCCGCGGCCTGAAGGCCGTCTCGCGGGCGTCCTTCGACGTGCCCGCGGGCGCCATCGTCGCGCTCATCGGCCCGAACGGCGCCGGCAAGACCACCACCTTCAACATGATCGCGGGCGTGTTCGCGCCCGATGCGGGGGAAATTCATTTTCAGGATTCGCCTATTCAGGGACTGAGGCCCGATCAGGTCTGCGTCGCGGGCATCGGCCGCACCTTCCAGATCGTCAAGCCCTTCGCCGGGCTGTCGGTGCTCGACAACGTGATGGTCGGGGGATTCCTGAAGGAAAAGACCGCGCATGGCGCCCGCAAAGTGGCCATGGATGTCCTGCGCAAACTGCACCTGGATGCCAAGGCGGACCTGCCCGCTTCTTCGCTGACCCTGCCCGACCGCAAGCGGCTGGAAGTGGCGCGCGCGCTGGCGACGCGGCCCCGGCTGCTGCTGCTCGACGAGGTGATGGCCGGCCTGCGGCCGACCGAGTGCGACCAGATGGTCGAAGTGTTCCGCGAGCTGAACCGCAGCGACGGGCTCACCATCCTGCTGATCGAGCACGTGATGCGCGCCGTGATGGCGCTGGCGCAGAAAGTGGTGGTCCTGCATCACGGCGAAATCATCGCCAGCGGCGCGCCCGCCGCGGTGGTGCGCGATCCCGCCGTGCTGGAGTGCTACCTGGGCGAGGAGACCGAGGTCTGATGCTCTCCGTGAAAGACCTCGACCTGTTCTATGGCGACGCGCAGGCGCTGGATCGCGTCTCGCTCGAGGTGCCGCGCGGCGAAATCGTCGCCATCGTCGGCGCCAACGGCGCGGGCAAGTCGTCGCTGATCCGCACGATCGCCGGCATCGAGAAGCCCCGTTCGGGAAAAATCATTTTTCACGGCAGGGAAATCCAGAACCGGGAGTCGCATGTCGTCTGCGACCTCGGCATCGGCCAGGTGGCCGAGGGGCGGCAGGTGTTCCCCACGCTCAGCGTGCAGGAGAACCTCGAGATGGGCGGCCTGCTGCCGCGCGCGCGCGCCGGGGCGAAGCAGGCGCTGGCCGAGGTCTATGCCATGTTCCCGCGCCTCGCCGACCGCAAGAGCCAGCTCGCCGGCACCATGTCGGGCGGCGAGCAGCAGATGCTCGCCATCGGCCGCTGCCTGATGGGCAATCCCGAACTCATCATGTTCGACGAGCCCTCGCTCGGCCTGGCGCCGCTGGTGGTGCAGGAAGTGCTGCGCACCATCCGCGCGCTGAACGAAAAGGGCATGACGGTGCTGCTGGTGGAGCAGAACGTCGCGGTGTCGCTCAAGATCTCCAACCACGCCTACGTGCTGGAGAACGGCAGCATCGTGATGAGCGGCAAGGGTAGTGACCTGCTGCACGACGACCGCGTACGGCAGGCCTACCTCGGGCTATAACTGGAGCGGCGTCAGCGCGCCGTTCACCAGCCGGACGCGGTCGCCCGATTTCCAGGCGGGCGCCTGGTCCATCCTGACCGTGTGCATCTTGCCATCGTCCATGCGCACCGCGATTTCGAAAGTCTTGCCCGCGCTGGCCTGCTTCTGGATCTCGTAGCCCGCGACCGCCCCGCCCGCCGCGCCCACAACGGTGCCGGCGGTTCTGTGCGAATGGCCGCCGATGACGTTGCCGAGCAGGCCGCCGACCACCGCGCCGGCGACGGCGCCGGTCGCGCCGCCCTGGCCGGGCTTGTCCACTTCACGCATCGACAGAACCGTCCCGCAATTGCCGCACACCGGCGGAGGCGGCGGGGGCGGCGGCACTGCGGCCGCGTTGCCGCGCCCGAGGATCTGCTGGATCACCGTATCGCTGACGCCGCCCTGCTTGAGCCTGACCAGGCCGTCGGGGCTGGTGTCGAAGCCGCCCTGGGAGGCCTGCACCGCCTGGATCACGGTGGCGTCGCTCAGGCCGCCCTTCACCATCTTGATGACGTCTTCATTCGTCATGGGTGCCGCCAGCGCGAGCAGCGGCATGCACAGCAACAACGCGCGGATGAGGTGTTTCATGTCTGCATGGCCTCCCTGAGGACCCGGATGTAGTTGCCGCCCATTATGCCCTCCACTTCGGCCGCCTTCAGCCCGCGCTTCGCCAATTCCCCTTCCAGCGAGGCAAATTCCACATAGCCGGGCATGATGGTGCGCGTCAGGCCGTGCATGTCGCTGCCGATGCCGACGTGGGCGGCGCCGATCTGCTCCGCGGCGCGCGCGATGCCGTCGGCCATGAGGTCGAGGTTGGCATAGGTGTACCAGTCGGGCCAGAGGCCGACCACGCCGCCCTTTTCCGCGATCCGCTTCGCCACCGGCGCGTAGACGGCGCGCGCCAGGCTGCCGCCCTGCGAGGGCGACGGCATGCCGGCGCTGATGTGGCCGTGCGAATAGATGAGCGGCTTCGCCGCGATGTCGAGTGCCTGCGCCATGCCTTCGTTGGTGCAATGCGCGATGTCCACCAGGATGCCGAGCCGGTTGCAGGCGCGCAGAACGTCCTTGCCGAACGCCGTGAGGCCGCCCTGCGTCGCCGGCTCCGTCGAGATGTCGCCGAGCAGCGAGCGCGGGTAGTAGTGCACGAGCTGCACGTGCACGAGCCCCAGGGCGCGCATCTTGTCGAGATAGGCGAGGTCGCCATCCAGGAAATCGGCGCCTTCGGCGGCGAACACCACGCCGGGCGTGCGCTCCGCCAGCACGCGATCGAGTGCCGGCACCGAATTGACCGCGACCAGCCCTTCTTTGGCGATCGCCTGGCGGCGGCGCGCGAAACCGCCTTCGAAGTTGTTGCGCAACTCGCCAGGCTGCACCTCGCGCGTCATCTGCAGGCGGCCGCCCCTCGGGGACAGCAGCCCGCCCTCGGAGGTCACCGACTCGGCGACCAGCAGCAGGCCGCCCTTTTCCATCTGCGCGCGGTAGCCGAGCTGGTAGCGGAAGCCGAGATGCGCGTGCATGTCGGCGAAACGCGGCGCCGGCGCCTGGCCGTACGACCGGAACGGAACCAGGCCGAGCGCGCCTGCGGCAACGATGAATTCCCTGCGGTCCATGGCACCCCCCGGTGGGAATGCTAACCTACAAAAACAATGCAGACAGACTACGTTCAGCGGTTTTTATTCGAGAACCTGGATATCCGCGGCCGCCTGGTCTGCCTGACGGGTTCCTGGCGCCGCATGACCGAGGGCCGCGGCTATCCGCCGCGCATCGCCGAGCTGCTGGGCCATTCCACGGCGCTCATCGCCATCCTCGGCGCCGGCCAGAAAGCCGCCGGCCGCGTCACCCTGCAGGTGCAGGGCGCCGGCGCGGTGAAGCTGCTGGTGGCCGACTGCGCGCCGGGCATGAGAATCCGCGGCATGGCGCAGTACGCGCAGGAGCTGGATGCGGAGGCCCGCGCCGGCCAGCTCATCGGCGACGGCAAGCTCGCGGTCACGCTCGAGGACACCGGCAGCGGCCAGATCTACCAGAGCTTCGTGCCGCTGGAAGGCGATTCGCTGGGCGAGATATTCGAGCACTACCTGGCGCAATCCGAGCAGCTCACGTCCTTCCTGCGCCTGTATGCCAGCGCCGACCCGGAAAATGCGGCCGTCTGCGGCCTGCTGCTGGAGAAGCTGCCCGGCGCGGACGCGAAGGACGCGGACGGCTGGAACCGCGTCACGCATCTGGCCGCCACGCTGCAACTGCAGGAAACCGTCGATGCGCAGCCCTACGGCCTGCTGGTCAAGCTGTTCCCCGAGGAACTGCTGCGCGTATTCCCCCTCGACCCGGTCGAGTACCACTGCCCCTTCGACGTGCAGAACGTCGAGCGCGTGCTGCGCGGCCTGGGGCGCGAAGAAGTCGAGTCGATCCTCGCGGAAAAGGGCGAGGTGGTGATCAAGAACGAAATGTGCAACCACGAATACCGTTTCGACCGTGCCGCGGTGGAAACGCTGTTTGCCGCCTGAAGCCGTATCCCGGGTTAGTCCTTGATACAACACGGAAACCCTCTTGAAATCCGTGCGAAACAGCCGCAACTAATACTCCAGGGCCCAGTCCAACCCGTTTTGCGCAACACGCGTTTTTCGCACCTGGAGAAGTCATGAACGGAATCACGCTCATCCGCGCCGCGGCTTTCGCGGCCGTTGCATTCACCCTCACCGCCTGCGATTCGACCACCAGCTCGGAAGGGGTCCTCGATCCCTCGGTGGCGCAGCAGGTGGTCGCCGAGCGCGCCGATCCCGACCGGGCGCTCGCCGAAAAGGTGAAGAAGGCTATCGGCACCGTGGAAGGCGCCGCCTACGGCGTCGAGGTCACCGCGGTCGACGGCAAGGTCAACCTCTGGGGCACCGTGGACAGCACCGCCGCGCGCAAGCGCCTGGCGACCACCGCCGCCGGCGTGGTGGGCGTGCGGGGGCTGGACAACCACATCAACGTGGATCCGGGCGCCTGATCCGGCTTTAATAGGCCTTACAATCTCCGGCACGCGGAAAAACGATTCCGCGCAAGGAGATTGAAATGGCAGCGGTTCAAGTTCTTTACACGGCGCACGCAACCGCGCTCGGCGGCCGCAACGGCCACACCCAGTCCGACGACGGCCTGGTGAGCGTGGACCTGTCGGTGCCCAAGGCGATGGGCGGCCCGGGCAAGCCCGGCACCACCACGCCGGAAGACCTGTTCGCGGCGGGTTACGCGGCCTGCTTCGGCGGCGCCTGCGAGTTCGTCGGCGTGCAGATGAAGCTCAAGCCCAGTTCGGTGGAAGTGAAGGCCGCGGTCGGCATCGGCAAGATTCCGACCGGCTTCGGCCTCACGGTGCACCTGGACGTGAAAGTGGGCGGGCTGTCGCAGGCCGACGCGGAAAAAGTCGTGGCCGGCGGCCACGCGCTCTGCCCTTACTCGAACGCGGTCAAGGGCAACGTCGACGTGACCTACAAAGTCACTACGGCTTAGCCGCCGCCGTAGGAATTGCCGCCGCTCTCGGGCCGCTTGAGGGAGAACACGCGCTCGACCACCGTGTACTCGTCGTAGCCGCAGCGCGCGATCGGCTTCACGGCCGCGAGGTCGAAGCGGCCGTTCTTCATGAAGCGCTCGTCGATGTGCATGCCGATCACCTGGCCGTAGACCACGACGCCGCCGGTCTCCCGCCCTTCGGCGTCCTTCACCCGCAGCACCTGCGTGACCTTGCACTCCATGGCCGCGGGCGAATCCGCGACGCGCGGCGCCTTGACCAGGCGGCAGGGCGCCATGGCGAGCCTGGCGAACTCGAACTCGCTCTGGCCGCGCGGCAGGCCTTCCGAAGTCAGGTTCATCTTTTCGCGCAGGTCCCAGGTCGCCATGCTCCAGGCGAACTCGCCCGACTCGATGGCGAAGGCGGCCGCGTCCTTCTCCGTCTCGCTGCAGAAGTTCACGATGCGCGGGCGACTCTGCACGCCGTTGAAGAAGCTGTACGGCGCGAGGTTCACCTGCCCGGCCCCGTTCATGGACGAGATCCAGCCGATCGGGCGCGGCACCACCACGCCCTTGAACGGGTCCCAGGGGAAAACGTCCTTGTCGCGGCTCTCGGGTTCGAAGAAGGTCAAGTCACGGCTCCCTGGGGACGCGCGAGCTTGCTGCCCGGCCAGACCGCCGGGGCGCTGCGCGCATATTGCGGCGGATAGTCGAGCCTGACGCCGAAGCGCTCGGCGGCGTGCCAGACCCAGCGCGGATTGTCGAGCAGCCCGCGCGCGAGGCAGATCATGTCGGCGGCGCCGGACTGCAGCGCGTTCTCGGCGAACTGCGGATCCACGATCATGCCGCCCACGCGCGTGGCGATGCCCGACTCCTTGCGCACGCGCGCCGCGAACGGCAGGTTGTAGCCCTGCTCCGCCTTGATTTTCTGCTGCGGCACGATGGCGGCGCTCGAAACGCAGACGAAATCGAAGCCCGCGGCTTTCAGGGCCTTCGCAAACGCCACCGTTTCGTCGAGCGTCATGCCGCCCTCCGCCCAGTCGCTGCCGCTGATGCGCGCGGCCAGCGCGCGGTCCTTCGGCCAGCTGTCGCGCAGCGCGCGCGCCACCTCGAGCGGGAACTTCATGCGGTCCGTGCCGTAGGCGTCCGTGCGCAGGTTCGACAGCGGCGACAGGAATTCATGCAGCAGGTAGCCGTGCGCCGCGTGCATTTCGACGAGGTCGAAACCGATGGCCAGCGCCCGCCGGGCCGCGTTCGCAAAAGCATCCTTCAGCGAAACCAGCTCGGCGACGGACAGCTCGTGCGGCACATGCCAGTTCGGCCCATACGGAATCGCGGACGGCGCCACCGTCTGCCACGGCGACTCCGCCGGCCCGAGCGATTTGCCGCCGATCCACGGCACCTGCGCCGAGCCCTTGCGCCCGGCGTGCGCGAGCTGGATGCCGATGGGCGATTTCGTCAGCCGGCGGCAGGCGTCCAGCACGCGCTTCATGGCCGCTTCATTGTGCTCGTTGTAGAGGCCGGTGCAGCCGTGGGTGATGCGGCCCTCGCGCGTCACGCCGGTCGCCTCGACCGTGACGAGGCCCGCGCCGGAGATCGCCATGCTGGCGAGGTGCATCAGGTGCCAGTCGTTCATCGAGCCGTCGTCGGCCGAGTACTGGCACATCGGGGATACCGCGATCCGGTTGGGCAGCGTGATGCCGCCGAGCTGGATGGGTTCGAACAGCTTAGGGAGCGGCAACGGCGATTCCTTTTTCCGTGAATGCTTTCCTGAGGGCCTGCGCGAAGGTCACGGCGCCCGGCTGGTCGCCGTGCAGGCACAGGGTATCCGCCGCCACCGGCACGCGCTTGCCGGCCAGGCTGGTGACGTAGCCCTCTTCGATCATCCCCAGCACCTGCTTCACCGAGGCCGCCGGATCTTCGATCATGCCGCCGGGCTGGTCGCGCGGCGCGAGCGTGCCGTCGTCCGAGTAGCCGCGGTCGGCGAAGATTTCGCCCGCCACGTTCACGCCGGATTTTTTTGCGACCTCGAAATTTTTGCTGCGGGACAGGCAATACAGGATGACGCCTGAACCCAGGTCCTTTACCGCCCTCACCATCGCCTCGGACAATCCTTCGTCCGTGGCCGCCATGTTGTAGAGCGCGCCGTGGCACTTCACGTGGTGCAGTTTCGCGCCGGCGGCGCGCGCGAACGCTTCGACCGCGCCAGCCTGGTAGATGACGAGGTCGTACATGTCCTGCGGCGAGATGCGCATCACGCGGCGGCCGAAGCCCATCAGGTCGGGCAGCGAGGGATGCGCGCCGATGGCGACGCCGGCATCCACCGCGAGGCGCACGGTTTTGCGGATGGTCGCAGGATCGCCGGCATGGAAGCCGCAGGCGATGTTCGCCGAACTGATGAAGGGCATCACGCCGGCGTCGGCGCCCATCTTCCAGGCGCCGTAGCTCTCGCCCATGTCGCAGTTGAGGTCGATCGTCTTCATGGCGTTCTCATTTTCCATGCATCCAGGCCAGCGAGCGCAGCGCCGCGTCCATCCGCAGGCGCAACGCGCGGCGCAGCTCGCCCGCCTGCTCCAGCGTGCAGCGCGCGAACTGCACCGTGCCGCCGGGCGCGAGCTGCGCGAGCCGCGGCACGTCCGCGGCGGCGATCTCGGCGATTTTCGGATAACCGCCGGTGGTCTGGTGGTCGGCCATCAGCGCGATCGGCAATCCGTTCGCCGGCACCTGCACCGTGCCGAGGCAGGCCGGCTCCGATAGTATCTCGACCGCTTCCGTGCGCGCCAGCACCGGACCCGCCAGGCGGAATCCCATGCGGTTCGAATCCGGCGACACTTTCCAGGTCGCCTCGAAGAAGGCGCGCCGCGCCG
>CAZPNH010000046.1:0-8390 GCA_964587635.1 uncultured Bordetella sp. | reverse complement strand
CGCACACCGAGCAGGAAGAAATCTCGCGGAACAGGCCCTGCCCCGGCAGCCACAGATTCGGTTTCTCCTGCAGGATGATGCCCAGGCTGCCGTTGGTGACGCTGTTCCAGTTGAGCACCACCAGCCGCGCCATTTCGGAAAACGCCAGCGTCACCACCGCGAAATAGAATTCCTTGAGGCGGAAGCGGAAGCAGATGGTGCCGACGATCACCGACAGCACCAGCACCAGCGCCACGGCGAGCAGCATGCCGGTCCAGAAGGAGGCGCCCCAGCGGCTCATCGACAGGTAGGTGGCGTAGGCCGAAATGCCGAAGGCCGCGGCATGGAACATGGACAGCTGCCCCGTGTAGCCGAAGATCAGGTTGAAGCTCACCGCCAGCATGCCGAGCAGGAACGAGAACACCAGGATGGTCAGGATGAAATCGCTCTTGACGGCGAGCGGCAGCAGCGCGAAGGCGGCTGCGGCCAGCAGCAGGCGCATGCGGGGTTTGGTCACTTGCGCCCCGCGAACAGGCCGGCCGGCTTGAACAGCAGGATGCCAACCAGGAACACCAGCCCGTAGGCGTCGCGGAATGCGATCGGCAGGTAGATCGAGCCGACGCCTTCGGTGACGCCCAGCAGCACGCCGCCGAAAAGCGATCCCATCACGCTGCCGATGCCGGCGAGGATCGCAGCCTCGACCGCCTTGAGGATGTAAACCGCGCCCAGGGTCGGATCGATGGAATACAGGCTCGCATACAGCGCGCCGCCCAGGCCCGCGAGCCCGGTGGAGTACACCACCACGCCCGATTGCAGCAGTCCCGTGCGCACGCCCATGAGTTCGGCCGCTTCCGGGTTCTGCGCGTAGGCGTAGGCGGCGCGGCCGATCCAGGTCCGCGTGAGCGCTGCATAGGTGGCGAGAATCACCGCCAGCAGCAGCACCACCACCAGCAGCTTCATCTTCGGCACGACCAGCCCCGCGACCATGAACACGCCGGGCCAGACGTATTCCATGTTCTTCGGGGTCGATGTCCAGATCAGCAGCGCCGCACCTTCCATCACGGCGATCAGCCCGATGGAGACGAGCAGCCCGTTCACGAGGTTGTTGCGCGTGAAGCGGAACAGCGTCTGGTCGGCGACCAGCCCGGCGAGCGCGGTGACGGCGACGGCGCCGACCACCGCGAACGGATAAGGCATGCCCAGACCGTCGGTAAAGTACCAGGCCATGTAGCAGCCCAGCATCATGAACGCGCCGAGGGCGAAATTCACGATGCCGGTGATCCCGAACGTGAGGGTGACGCCCAGGGCGATGATGCCGTAGAGCGTCCCTACGATGGCGCCGTTGAGCAGTTGCCCGACGATCAACTGCCCCACGGTTACTTGGGCTGGACCTGCGTGGCCGTGATCGCGCCGCCCTTCTTCATGTGCAGGACGTCGAAGCCGAACACCGCCTCGCCGGTCTTGTCGTAGCGGATGTTCCAGAGGCCGCTGTAGTTGATGGACATCAGCGCCGCCTTGACCTTGGCCACGTCATCCACGGTTCCCGCCTTCTTCATCGCCTCGACCAGCATGTAGACGTGGTCGTAGCAGGAGGAAGAACACAGCGGCGCCTGGTCGTAGGGGAAGTCGCGCTTGTAGAACGCCTTGTATGCGGCAACGAAAGCCTTGACCTTCGGATCGGTCTTCTCGGCCTCCTCGAAGTACTTCGGCAGGTAGGCGATGTAGTCCTCGATCAGGTCCTTGTTCTTCAGCGCCGGGCCCATCGAGCCGCGCACGGTGAAGAATTTCTTGTACAACCCGGTTTCGGTCGCCTGGCGCACGATGTCGTAGAGGACGGCGTCGACGTAGCCCGGGAACAGGTAGTCGGGCTTGCCGGCGGCGAGCTTGGCAAGTGGCGCGGAAAAGTCCTTGGTGCCCGGCTCGAACAACTCGACCTGCAGCTCGATGCCGGCGGCCTTGAAGATCGGCGAATAGATGTCCACCGCCACCTTGCCGAAGGCGTCGTTCTGGAACAGCATCGCCACCTTCTTCGCGCCCTGCTTCTTCAGGTAGTCGACCATCAGCTGGCCGAAGCCCGCCTCGCCCGCGTCCCAGTTCCAGGTGCGGATCAGGTAGTCGCGGTTGGGCGTGCCGAGCATGGCGTGGATCGCCGTGGCGCCCCCCATCAGCAGGAACTTGCCGTTGTTCTGCGTCATGTACGGCTCGACGCCGTTGAACACGTTGGTGAGGAAGGGCCCGAAGATGTATTTGACCTTTTCCTGCTCGAGCAGCTGCTTGGTCTGGATCAGCGCTTCCTGCGGATTGGCGCGCGTGTCGGGCGCGATCAGCTCGAGCCTGTAGGTTTTGGCGCCGACCTTGAAGCCGCCCGCCTTGTTGATTTCCTCCACCGCCATCTTGGCGCCCTGGTTGCCCATCCAGCCGTACGTGGCGAGCGGGCCGGTCTGCGCCTCGATCTGGCCGATCTTGACCACGTCCTGCGCAAAGGCAGGCGCCGCCGGCACTGCAGCGAGCAATGCCGCGGTCGCGCCGGCAAACAGGAAATTGCGTCTGTACATTTTTCTCTCCTCCAGTTGGATGGGGTTGCGCCGGGTACCGCAAAGGTCCCGTGTTGTTATCGATCGATGCGTTCGTCCGCCACCGATTTGCGCTGCTGCATGTTGAAACGACCGTCATAGATCGGTTTGCCGCCGGTGCTCGGGCCGGGATATTGCACGAACACCATCTGCCCGCCCGTCTTGGTGGACAGTTCCTCTTCGTAGTGCGGGTCGGCGTAGAAAAACATCGTGCCGGGGCCGTGCAGCTTGCCGCCGATGGTGAATTCGCCCTCGATGATGTACCAGACCTGGGCGAAGTCATGCTTGTGGAAGGGGTGGCTGGAACCCGGCTCGTAGCGCACGATGCCGGCATTGGGCTCGTTCGGATTCTCCGGGCGCGGATGGAACATCATCTTGCCGGTCTGACCGGGCCAGCGGATGGTTTCCCACTGGTGCTGGTCGACGTGCGTGACGTGCGGCGGCTGGTGCTCCAGCCCGGTACTGGCCTTGTCGTTCATGTCTCCCTCCTCAGGGTTTTGCTAGGCCGGCTGCCCGGTCAGCGGCGGCGGCTTCTGCGTGTGCTTATCGATCGCCTGCTTCAACTCCGGCTTGATATGCGCCTCGCTGTAGCCGTTGAAGATGTGCCCGAGCAGGCCGCGCTTGAGGTCGCTGGTGCCCATCACCCAATCCGCGATCGGGAAAGTCAGGTTCATGTTGATGTCCATCATGATTCCCTGGTTGTGGTGCGCCGTGTGGTGCCGGCGGATGCTGTTGACGAAGGGCATGTTGCGCACGAACCAGTTCTCGTGCACGTGGCAGCAGTAGTGGAAGGTCTCGTAGATCAGGTACTGCCCGACCATCGTGACCAGCAGGATGTAGCCCGCGTTGGGATTGATCAGCCAGCCGAGCAGCAGCGCCGCCGGCGTGCCCAGCGCGATGAAGCTGAACAGCGCCCGCCACGGGAAGAAGATGATGCGGAACTCGCGTATCGAATCCACCGTCATCACGCCGTCGGTGAAATACTGGTGGTGCTGGCGCGTATGCCGGTCGTAGATGGAGCGCAGCGCCCAGACATCGATCAGGCGGTGCATCACGTACTTGTGGATCCACCACTCGAACAGGTTCGAGACGAAGAACACGGGCAGCACCAGCAGCCATTCCCAGGCGGCGTGCTGCATTCGCGACACGCAGTAGGCGATCACGGACAAGCCGACCGCGTACATGACCCCTACATGCACCAGGCCGCTGTACAGCGGGTGGATCTGCGCCTTGTACTCCTCGCGGAACTTCGCCTGGCGTTCGGACATCGCGGCTGCGGTCACGGCGGCCCTCCTGATATATCAGGTGTATATCGAGACATCCTACGCGGCCGGCGGGGGTTTTTCAAGCGTCCGCGCTCACCGTGGCGCGCGTGAATTGATCGATGTAGTCGAGCAGCCGGTCGGAGGCCGCCGCGGCCGCCTTCTCGTCCTGCCCGGCGACGGCGCGCGCCACGTCGGCGTGCAGCTTGGCCGCGCGCGGCATGTCGGCGGCCCGCTTGTAGTGGATGTACCAGAAGCGCCGCGACAGCGAATGCATCAGGGTCATCGCGCCGGCGGCGAATTCATTGTGCGCGGCGACCACCGAGAGTTCGTTGTACTCGCGGTCCACGCGCATGAACGTGACTTCGTCGTTGCTGCGGGCGCTTTTTTCGAAACTGCGCGCCATCGCGAGGAAGCGGGCCCGCTCTTCCGGTGTGGCGCGGCGCGCGGCGCTCCTCGCCACCAGGCGTTCGACTTCACGCCGCACTTCCAGCAGCCGCAGCTGGCTCTTGATGTTGATTTCCGAGACGATGATGCCGCGCCGCGGCAGGATGGTGATCAGGCGCTCGCGCGCGAGGCGCTGCAGAGCCTCGCGGATCGGCGTGCGGCCGATGCCGAGGCGTTCCGACAGCTCCGCCTCGGACACCGCGCTGCCGGGCGCCAGCTTGAGGGTAACGATGAGCGCTTCCAGATCGCTGTAGGCGCGATCCGAGAGAGTCGCAGCGGCCCTTTTTGCCATCAGTGCTGCTTGCGCCTTTCGACCAAGCCGAGGAATTTCTCGTACTCCTTCTCGTCGACCTTGTAGCTGTGGTCGTCATCGGGGAAGGTGCCGCCCTTGACGTCGGCGATATAGGCCTTGATGCCGTTCACCGCGACTTCGGTGAGATTGGCGTAGCGCTTGGTGAACTTCGGCTTGAAATCGGTGAAGACGCCAAGCAGGTCGTGGCAGAGAAGGATCTGGCCGTCGGTGCCGACGCCGGCGCCGATGCCGATCGTCGGGATCTCGAGCTGCTTCGAAATAACCGCGGCGATTTTCGCCGGTACCGCCTCGAATTCCAGCATGAAGCAGCCCGCGTCCTGGATCGCCAGCGCGTCTTCGAGGATTTTCATGGCCGCCTCTGCGGTACGCCCCTGGATCCTGAAGCCACCGAACATGGCGATGGTATGCGGCGTCAGGCCGATGTGGGAAGCGGTGGGAATGCCGGCATCCACGAGCGCCTTCAGGATATGCGCCTGCGATTTGCCGCCCTGCGGCTTGACCGCGTCGGAGCCGGCCTCCTGCATGAAGCGGGTCGCGTTGGTGAGCGCGCGCTCGATGGTGTTGTAGCTCTGGTAAGGCATGCAGCCGAGCACAAAGGTATTGGGCGCGCCGCGGCGGATCGAGGCGGCGTGCATCGCCATCATGTCCATGGTCGCCGGAATGGTGTTGGGATGGCCGTGCGCGATCATCGCAAGGCTGTCGCCGACCACCGCGACGTCGACGCCGGCGGTCTCGGCCCACCTGGCGGCGGTGTAGTCCGGCACCGACATGTAGACCATTTTCTCGCCGCTTTTCTTGGAATCGCGGATTTCTTGGATCGTGCGCTTCTTGCGCTCGCTCGATTCCGGCGCCGGTGTCGCTTTTAAGGGCTCGGCCACGCAGTTCCTCCCCGGATTCCTGATATGCGAAAAGTATATCAACTGCCGGTCCAGCCGCGCCACGCGCCGATGGTAAGATTCCGCGCACGCTTGAGCCCCTCGCTTCCTGAAGAAGTCCTCGCATTCCTGAGAAAGCATCGCCTGGCGGCTGCCGGCGAGCTTCCGCATGCCACGGCGCTCGCCGGCGGCGTGTCTTCCGACATCTGGCGCGTCGATTTGCGCTCGGGCCCCATCTGCGTGAAGCGCGCGCTGCCGCGGCTGCGCGTGGAACAGCTCTGGGAAGTACCGGTCGAGCGCAACCGCTTCGAGCGCATGTGGATGGAAACGGCGAACCGCATCATCCCGGGCGTGGCGCCGCGCGTGCTGGCGGCCGACGACACGGGCTGCTTCGCCATGGAACTGCTCGACGGCTATCCGCTGTGGAAGGCGGAGCTCGCCGAGGGCCGCGCCGACCGCGACTTCGCGGCCAGGGTCGGCAATTTCCTCGCGCGCATCCACGCGGCGACCGCCGGCGACGAGCGCTGCGCGGCGCAGTTCGACACCGGGGTGAATTTCCACGCCATCCGCCTCGAGCCCTACCTGCTGGCGGCTGCAAAGGCTCATCCCATCCATGCAGCCGTACTGAAAGACCTGGTAGAGAGAACCGCGAAGACGAAGCTTGCGCTGGTGCATGGAGACGTCAGCCCCAAGAACATCCTCGTCGGGCCGCAGGGCCCGATATTCCTCGACGCCGAGTGCGCGTGGTACGGCGACCCGGCCTTCGACCTCGCCTTCTGCCTGAATCACCTGCTGCTGAAGGGCCTGTGGGTACCCACGCGCCGCAGCGCGTTCCTGAAATGCTTCGACGTGCTGGCCGAGGCCTACCTCGCCGGCGTCACCTGGGAACCGCGCGCGGCGATCGAGCTGCGCGCGGCCACGCTGCTTCCGGGGCTGCTGCTCGCGCGCGTGGACGGCAAGTCGCCGGTCGAATACGTGACGTCGGCGGCGGACAAGGATTTCGTGCGCGAAGTCGCGGGGAAACTGCTGCAGTCGCCGCCCGCCGCGCTCGCAGAGGTCAGGGCAGCATGGCAAAGATCCTAGAAGTCCTCGGCCGCAGCGTCTGGGATTCGCGCGGCCGGCCGACCGTGGAAGTCGAGGTCGCGGTGAAAGGCGCGCGCGGCAGGGCGATCGCGCCCGCGGGAGCGTCGACGGGATCGGGCGAGGCGAAGAGCATCGACGTGAGACAGGCCGTTCACGGCGTGAACACCGAGATCCGCAATGCTCTTGCCGGGAAAACCCTGCATCAGGAAGAGAACGACAAAACCCTCATTGCGCTGGACGGTACGCCGGACAAATCGCGGCTGGGCGGCAACGCCATCGTCGCGGTGTCGCTGGCCTGTGCGCATGCCGCCGCGGCGGCGGCGAAGAAACCGCTGTGGCGCTTTCTCGCCGGCGACAAGCCTGTCGCCATGCCGGTGCCGCAGATCCAGATTTTCGGCGGCGGCGCGCACGCGCACGGCCGCATGGACGTGCAGGACTTCATGATCATCTGCACGGGCGCGGGCAGCTTCGCCGAAGGCCTCGAATGGACGGCGGAGGTGTACAAGGCCGCCGGCGCGCGCCTGGCCAAGCGCAACGCGCTCCACGGGGTCGCCGACGAGGGCGGCTACTGGCCGGCGTTCAAGTCAAACGAGGAAGCGCTCGCGGAACTGACGGGCGCCATCAGCGACGCGGGCCACGAGCCCGGCGCCGACATCGGCATCGCGCTCGACATCGCGGCGACGCAACTCTGGCGCAACGGACGCTACCACCTGGCGCTGGAGAAGCGCACGCTGTCGGCCGAGCAGATGCACGCCATGCTGCTGCAGTGGATCGAACGCTATCCGATCGTCTCCATCGAGGATCCTTTCGCCGAAAACGACAGCGAAGCCATGGCCTCCTTTACCCGCACCGCGGGCAAGCGCATCCAGATCGTCGGCGATGATTTCTTCGTTACCAGCGCAGACCGGGTAAAAAACGCCGATGGCGCATGCAACGCCGTCCTCCTGAAGCCCAACCAGGTCGGAACGTTGACTGAAACGCTGGACTGCTGGCGCGCGGCGCAGGCCGCCGGCTACGGCGCCATCGTCTCGGCGCGCTCGGGCGAGACCGAGGACGTGTCCATCGTGCACCTGGCCGTCGGCTGGGGCGTGCCGCAGTTGAAGGTCGGCAGCTTCTCCCGTTCCGAGCGCATGGCGAAGTGGAACGAAGGCCTGCGCATCGAGGAATCGCTCGGCAGCGCCAAACTGCCCTACCCGGCGAGGAAATTGTTCAAGCGAAAAGCGTAGACTGCGCAAGCATGCATTCCCGGCCCGTCTGCGTTGCCATCGCGATATTTCTCTGCTCGATGCCGCTGTATGCCCAGCAGGACTTGACGGGAATCTACAAGGGCAGGTTTGGTATCGTTCATCGTGCAGGCTTGGATCCCTGGCCCCTCGATGCAACCCTGGAAATCGCCACCGCCGAAAATGGCGAACTGGCCGGGAAATTCAGGATCTGGGGCACCTGGATCTACGTCTGCAACGGCAACTATTCCATCCGGGGCGTTTACCGGGACAGCAGGCTTGAAATGCGCACCAGCGCGGGAAGCGTGCGGGGCTGCGGTATGGACCAGCTGGTGCTGACCGTACAGGGAAACAAGCTGCTCGGCACGCTCAGCGGCGCGGACATTGAATTGAATAAAATTCAGAGCGGCGCAAGTCCGGCGCCGGTCAGCCGGTAGCGCCGGTCGCAGGTCGCGGCGGCGGCTTCCGAGTGCGTGACGAGGATCCCCGCGGCGCCGTACGCCTTCACCTGCTCTCGCAGCAGCGCCAGCACCTGCCGCGCGTTCTCCCTGTCGAGATTGCCGGTGGGCTCGTCGGCGAGGACGAGCTTGGGGTTGCCGACGAGGGCCCGGGCTATCGCCACTCTCTGGAGTTCT
>CAZPNH010000045.1:0-8412 GCA_964587635.1 uncultured Bordetella sp. | reverse complement strand
TGTGCTGCTGCACGCCGGCTCTGCGCAGCTCGATCCCGCCCGCCTGCCGCCGCCGATGCGCAACGCCGCCGTGCTGTCCTGCCTGCACGAAAAATGGGCGGCG
The DNA here is from genome assembly GCA_964587635.1 of uncultured Bordetella sp. Taxonomy (GTDB): domain Bacteria; phylum Pseudomonadota; class Gammaproteobacteria; order Burkholderiales; family SG8-39; genus RBG-16-66-20. Next base: position 8,309 of record CAZPNH010000045.1, on the reverse strand, counting down.
AGCGAGAGCGAAGCCGAAAAACTGCTCGCATCCGGTGCGGTGCGCCTGGAGCCGTCGTTCAGCCGCGATGTCGCGACCCCGCTTGTGGCGATGGTGTCGCCGAAGACCACGCTTGCCGAAATCGCCGACGGCAAGCAACGCTATTACGCTTTCCTCGGCACCGGCGGCGGCCCGCAGCTGCGCTTCGGCGCGCGCGACCCGGCGATTCTCGAAAAACTGCACTTCAGGGAAACCGTGCTGGCGAAAGGCTTCGCCGAACTGCTGGATGCGCCGGTGGACCTGCTCTCCATCGCGCGCGCCGCGATCCGCGAAGGCGACGACCTGCACAACCGCCTGTCCAGTGCGACCGCCTTTCTTTTTTCTTTGTTGAAAGAAAGAAAAAATGAAACTGAACATGCAAAAGCGGCTCTTCAGACCGTCGCCGAAGCGCCGCTCTATTTCCTAAACCTCTGGATGCCGGCCTGCCAGCTGATGCTGCTCGCGGCCGAAGGCGAGCGCGGCTCTTCGCTGGTCACGCGCATGTGCGCCAACGGCGAAGACATCGGCATCCAGGTCGCGGGGTTGCCGGGCGAATGGTTCACCGCGCCGGCTTCCCTCGTTCAAGGGCCGTTCATGAAAAACGCGCCGGAGAACCCACAGCATCCGCCCGCGACGGGCGACAGCGGCGTGATCGACGCCTTCGGCCTGGGCGGCCAGGGATTGCGCCACGCGCCCAGCCTGCTCGCCGCGTTCGCGCCGTGGCTCGCGCCCGACGACGACGCGCGTGCGCGCTCCGTGCTCGCGGGCATGCATCCCATCCTGGAAACGCCGTTCGCGCTGGATGCGGCGGCGGTGGCGCAGAGCGGCCGCGCGCCGCTGCTCTCGACCGGCATGGTGTCGGCCGATGGGCGCGGACTGCTCGGCCGGGGAATCTGCGCTGTGCCGGTGGCACCGCTCGCCGCGGCGGCGGCGAAACTCTAGAAGCCCTTTTCTTCCAGCCAGCCCGCGATCGCCTCGGCAGCGGACAGCCACTCGGTATCCATCATCACCGCGTGGCCGATGGCGCGCAGTTCCTGGTACTCGGCGCCGAGCAGGCGCGCCGTGCCCTGCGCCTGCGACGCCGGAATCAGCGCATCCTTTTCCGCGCCAAGCACCAGCGTCGGCGAGCGCCGGCCGCCCCAGGGCGACGGCAGGCCCCAGCCGGCCATATCGAGCAGCGCGCGCTGCGATTCGCGCTGCACGCGCCGGTAGCAGCGCTCGAGCAGCGTCGCTTCTACGCGACCAGCGAACAGCGCCGCCCTGAGCGTCTCGCGCGACGCGCGGCCGCCGCTCGCCACCGTGTTGAGGCCGTTCATCAATGCCGGCTGCGAGAAGGCCATCGAGAAAGTGGAGGCCAGCAACCCGTAGGACGGCACCGGGCAGGCAAGCAGCATCGCCGGCACATCCGCGATCCTCGACAGCGCCTTCTGCACCACCAGCGCGCCCATGGAATGGCCGATCAGCACCGGCGGCTTCGGCAGGCCCGCGGCAGCGCGCGCCACATCCTCGGCGTAATCGTCCAGGCTCCAGCCGTCCAGCCCGTCGCGCCCCTCGCTGTCGCCGTGGCCGCGCAGCGAGACGGCATACGCCGGGTAACCGCGCGCGGCGAACCAGTCGAGGAAATGCTCTTCCCAGCACCAGGCGCCTACGTACGCGCCGTGCACGAACAGCAAGGGGGGTTTTCCTGCCGCGCCCTCACCAGGACGCGACAGCACTTCCAGCTGCATCAGGCCGGAACCGCCATGCCGCGCACCACCGCCGGCCGCGCACCGATGGTGTCGTACCAGCGCTTCACCGCGGGAAACTCGGCGAGGTCCACGCGATGCCACTCGTGGCGCGCCACCCAGGGATAGGTGGCGATATCGGCGATGGAATACTCGTCCGCCAGGTAGGCTGCTTCCGACAGGCGCTTGTTCATCACGCCGTACAGGCGCTTCGCCTCCGCGCCGTAGCGCTCGCTGCCGTAGGGAATCTCGTCCTTCTTCGCGCGCATGAAATGGTGCGCCTGGCCGAACATCGGCCCCACGCCGCCCATCTGGAACATGAGCCATTGCAGGACGATATATTTGTTTTTTTGAGGATAAAAACTTCCCGTCTTCTCCGCGAGGTAGATCAGGATCGCACCCGATTCGAACAGCGGCAGCGGCTTGCCGTCCGGACCTTCCGGATCCACGATCGCCGGAATGCGGTTGTTCGGATTGATGGCGAGGAACTCCGGCTTGAACTGCTCGCCCGTGCCGATGTTCACCGGATGCACCTTGTACGGCAGCCCGCACTCCTCGAGCATCACGGATACCTTGCGCCCGTTGGGCGTGCTCCAGGTATATAAATCAATCATTGCTTTCCCTTCGGTTCAAGTTCGAAATTTTCAGAGCGCGGCGGCGATGGCCTGCTCGCGCGCCTTGTCCAGCAGCGCGGGAATCTCCGCAGGCGCGGATGCCCGGCTCGCGATCGCACCTGCATCCACCGCGGCAGCGGCCTTGAGCGCACGGTCGATTTTTTCCGAATCGAAACCGGGTTGCGCGAGGCTTGCCGTTTCAAGGAAGGCGGCGAAGCGTTCGGGGCGGCGGAAGGCGTCGGCACGCTTGAAGAGGTTAAGGAATTCGGCGGGCTGAGAGGCGTTCAGGAAGCTTTGGCAGCGGCAGGCGAGCAAGGCAAGTTCGCGCTCCTCGTTCGGCACTTTGAGGCGGTCGCACAGGGCCTTGATGTCCGCTTCCTGCAGCGGCCAGCACAAGACGGTGAAGCGCACGGGCAGCGAACCGGAAAAGGATTTCGGCAGCTGCTTGAGTTCGGGCAGCAGCTTCGGACGCAGGCCGCAGCTCTCCAGCACCTCGAACATCAGCGCCGGTTTGGGTTCGGCGAGGCCCTTGGCGAATTCCTGCCAGACGCGCTCAGGCACCAGGTGGTCGGTTTCTCCCGAGGCGACCATCGTCTTCATCAACGCCAGGGTTTCTTCGGCGACGCGGAAGCCGAAGCGCGCGGCGAAGCGCGCGACACGCAGGATACGCACCGGATCTTCGGCGAAAGCCTCGCTCACGTGCCGCAGCACGCCGTCCTTCACGTCCTGCTGCCCGCGGAAAGGATCGATGAGCGTGCCGTCGTCCGCCTTCGCGATGGCGTTGATGGTGAGGTCGCGGCGCGCGAGGTCCTGCTCCAGCGTGACGTCGGGCGCGGCGTAGACGGTGAAGCCCTTGTAGCCGCGGCCGCTCTTGCGCTCGGTGCGCGCGAGTGCGTATTCCTCGTGCGTCGTCGGATGCAGGAACACCGGAAAATCCTTGCCGACGGGCTTGTAGCCGGCGGCGGCCATTTCTTCCGGCGTGGCGCCTACGACCACATGGTCTTTGTCCTGGACGGCGAGGCCCAGCAGCTCGTCGCGCACCGCGCCGCCGACGACGTACGCCTTCACTCCAATTATCTTCCCGCGCGCCAGCGCAGTTTCGGATATCGCTCGCGCGGGCCCAGGTGCGCGAGCCAGGCGGGCGCCATGGTTTCGAGCGCCACCGGCTGGATGCCGAACGGGAACGCGCCGCCGTTACAACTGAGGCAGACGCCCGGCACTTTCATGGAGTAGTAGTTGTCGCGCGTGAGCAACTGGCCCGGCAGGAATTCCATCATCCAGGCCTGCAGGTACGAAAGGCTATCGGGCAGGCCGACGATCAGCCGCGTGCGCCCGGTGATGGCGCAGACGTAGTCGAGCAGGTCGCGCAGCGTGCACTCGTGCGGGCCGCACAGGTCGTAGCGCTTGCCCACGGCTTCGCGGATATCGAGCGAAGCGAGCATCGCTTTCACCACGTCGCCCACGTAAACCGGCTGGAAGCGCGCCCCCGGGGAGCCGAGCGCGAGCACGGGGAAGAACGCCGTGAGTTTGGCGAACAAATTGAGGAAGCGGTCCCCGGGCCCGAATATCACCGAAGGCCGGAACGCGGTCACCGCGAGGTCTTCCGCGGCGAGCACCAGGTCTTCGCCGACGCCCTTGGAACGCAGGTATTCGGAGGGCGCCTTCGGATCCGCGCCCAGCGCGCTCATGTGCAGCAGCCGCTTGACGCCCGCCTCGCGGCAGGCGGTGACCACCGCCTGCGCCAGTTCCACGTGCGCCTGCGCGAAATCGGCGCCGTAATCGTTCGGCCCGCGCCCCGCGCCCTTCGCGCGCCGGCTGTGCAGCACGCCGGCGAGGTTGATCACCGCGTCGCGGCCGGCGGCAAGCCTGGCGAGCGTGCGCGAGTCGCGCGCGTCGGTCTCGATCACCTCGACCGTCGGCAGCAGGATCAGGTGCTTGGCGCGGTCGCGGTGCCGCGTGGGGACGGTCACGCGCGCGCCGCGCGCGGCCAGCGCGGCGACCAGGTGCCGGCCGACGAAGCCGGATCCCCCGAGCACGAGGAAATTGTCGTATGTCACGGCAGCTCTTCGTTGAAGCGTTCGGCAGGCAGGCGGGCCGGAATCTGGCCGAGCCTGTCCTTCAGAGGAATAAGCTTACCGCCGATCAGCTGCGAGTAGTACATCGTGTTCGCCATCACCTTCTTCACGTAGTCGCGCGTTTCATTGAATGGAATGGTCTCGGCGTAGATGGCGCCCTCCAGCGGCCGCGCGACGCGCCAGCGGCGCGCGCGGCCCGGCCCGGCGTTGTAGGCGGCGGAGGCGAGCACCGGGTGGCCCAGGTCGTCCAGCACCAGCTTCAGGTAGCTGGTGCCCAGCGACACGTTGATCGGCACCTCGGCGACGCGCGCCGGGCTGAAGTCCTTCACGCCGTTCTTCCTGGCGACCCAGCGCGCGGTGGCGGGCATGAGCTGCATGAGCCCCTTGGCGCCGGTGGCGGACTTGGCGTTGACGATGAAGCGGCTCTCCTGGCGCACGAGGCCCAGCACCCAGGCCTCTTCCAGGCCGGAGGCGCGCGCATATTCGTCGAACACCTCGCGGAACGGCGCCAGGTAGCGCAGCCGGAAATTGTGCAGCTGCGCGGTCTTGTCGGCGGTGTTGATGGTGCGGTCGAAGATTTCGTTGCGGCGCGCGAGTTCCGCGGCGGCGAGCAGCTGCGTGTCTTCCATGCCCCGGATGGTGAACGCCCATTCGCGCGTCGCCTCGGAGCGCAGGTCGAGGCGGTACAGTTCCAGCGCGCGGGCGAGGCCCGGAACGACCTTGGCGTTCATCACGTCGGCCTCGGCCGAGACGTAAAACGGCTCGGGCGCCATCGCCATGACGCCGAGCTCCTCGCCGGCGAGCAGGCCGTAGAAATTCGGCTGGCCCGAGATGCGCAGGTAGTAGGCGCGCGCGCCGTCGGCGCGCCCCTGGGAACCCAGCGCGCGGCCGTACCAGTAGGTCCAGGCCGGATCCTGCCGCGCGGCCGCCGACATGCGGTCGATGGCGTCGCGCACCGCCTGCCAGTCGGGCACGCGCAGCGCGGCGCGCGCCTTCCACGCGAGCTGCTCGTCGTTGAGCGCCGTGTCGTCGGCGAGCGCGTACCACTGGTGCGCTTCCGGGATCAGGCGCCGCGCGCCCTCGTAGGCGAGGCGGCCCCACAGGTACTTCACATCCTCGGCCGGCAGGCGCGCGCCGAACTTGCCGCGCAGCACTTCCACCGCCGCTTCCGGATCGATGCGTCCGAGCCGCAGCACCGCGAACACCGCGATCTCGCGCGCCGCGCGCTTCTCCAGGTTGCGCGGCGGGCCGCCGATGTAGTTCTTGGGCGCGATGGCCGCCTGGTTGAGCTGCACCTCATCGTGCTTTTCGCCGGGCGGCAGGAAGGCGAGCGTGCGCCGCGCCGCGGTGAGCACGCCGTTCTCGAACAGCAGCCGCACGCGCCGCCAGACGTCGTCCACGGTGATTTTTTTCGTGTCCAGCATCTTGTCCACGAGCGCGTTGCAGCCGTCGGGCAGCTCGCGCGGCTCCTGCCACACGGCGCGCGCCTCGTCGAAGGCGCTGTCGTCGCCGCGGGACAGGCGCGACAGCCAGGCGTAGCAGCGCACTTCCAGGTCGTCCTGCACCAGCGGCGGCAGCGTCTGGTCGAAGTTCTGCCAGTCGCCGCGCCGGCCGAGTTCCTTCAGCCAGTCGTTGCGCAGCCGGTCGGCGAGATAGCTGCCCTGCTGCTGCTCGAGAAAGGCGCGCACGTCGGCCTCGGGCGCATCCTCGATGCGGATTTTCAGGCGCCAGTACTCGAGATAGGGCGCAAGAATGGGGTTGCCCGCCTGGCTGGCGAATTTCTGCAGCTTGATGGCGTCGCCCGCGCGGAACGCGTCGTAGGCCTTCAGCAGCGCCTCGTCCGCGGCCGAGGCCTTGGGCGCGGGCGCGCCCAGCACCCCGCCGGCCGACAGCAGGAGGACTGTTATAGTGGTGAGGAAACGCCTAAAAATCATGGACTAAGCTTAGCACTCCGGATACGGCACTGCATGACAGCGGACCAACTAAAAACCTGGCGCAAAGCCGAGCGGCAGCGGCTCGTCGCGGCGCGCGAAGCGCTCGACGCCGCCACGCTCGAGCGCTTGCGCACACAGATAGACGCCCACATCGCGCGCGCGTTCCCCGGGCTCGCCGCGGCGAAGCTCGCGTTCTGCTGGCCGATCCGCGGTGAATACGATGCAAGGCACCTGGTAAGAACGCTGCGCGAGCGCGGCGCGTTGACCGCGCTGCCCGTAGTCGTCGCGCCGCGCACGCCATTGATATTCCGCGAGTGGCATCCGGGGGTGGAACTGGCGGTCGGCCCGATGGATATCCCCTATCCGGTCCATTCGGCGGAAATCACGCCCAACGCCGTGCTCCTGCCGATGAACGGCTGGGATGCGGACGGCTACCGCTTGGGTTACGGCGCCGGTTTTTTCGACCGCACGCTGGCCTCGCTGCCGGAAAAACCCGCGGTCATCGGCGTCAGCTACGAACTGGCGCGCATGGACAGCATCCACCCGCAAAGCTGGGATATCCCCGTGGATTGGATCGTCACCGAGCGCGGTGTGTACCGCCGCGACGGCGACAAGCTCGCGTTTCTCGGCGAACCGCCCGCGGGCGAGCCGAGCAAGCTGGCCTCCCCGGTCTGCTACGCTGACGAAATCGCGCCGGGATATTTCGGCGACCGCAAAGGCTGAGGCCGGTCAGGGGGGAGCGTGCCGAGCTTTAAGTATTCCTTGCTGCTGGCTCTGGCGGCATGGGCCGGAACTCTCGCGGCGCAATCCGCCGCGCCGCCTGCTGCGCGCGGCCGTCCGGCCCTGTCGCCGACCGCGGAGACCGTATACGCCGCCGCCCGGCCGAAGCTGATCCAGATCCGCACCCTGGTCATCGCCGCCGGCCGGCAATCCTCGATCGGTTCCGGCTTCCTCGTGAGCAGCGACGGCCTGGCCGTCACCAACTATCACGTCGTATCGCAGTTTGCGCTGGAGCCCGCGACCTACCGGCTCGAATACACGGCGCCCGACGGCGCGCGCGGCGCGCTGCGCCTGCTCGCCGTCGACATCGCCAATGACCTGGCGGTCGTCCGCCTCGACGGCCCCGCGCGCCCGTTCCTCGAATTCGATGCGCGCGCGCTGCAAGGCGGCCTGCCTAAGGGGGAGCACCTGTACTCGATGGGCAACCCGCTCGACCTAGGATTCACCATCGTGGACGGCACCTACAACGGGCTGGTCGAGCGCAGCTACGGCGAGCGCATCCATTTTTCCGGCGCCGTGAATCCCGGCATGAGCGGCGGCCCGACGGTGACGGCCGCCGGCCGCGTCGCCGGCATCAACGTCGCCAAGCACTTCGGCGGCGAACTCGTCAGCTTCCTCGTGCCCGCCCGCTTCGCCGCCGCGCTGGTGGAACGCGCGACCCGCCGGGAGCCGCTGTCGCCCGAAAAAGTGCGCGCCGAGATCCGCGACCAGCTCACCGCCTGGCAGGCGAATTTGTACGCCGCCATCGGCGAGCGCGGCTTCCGCGAGGCCGAACTGGGCCCTTTCCGCGCGCCCGAGAGCGCCGCGCCGTGGTTCACCTGCTGGGCGCGCACCAACGCCGAACAGGTGCCCAAGCCCCGAGCCGCCCTGAGCATGACCAATTGCAACACCGACAGCGCCCTGTACATCGCCGACGATCTCTATACGGGCGTGATCAGCTTCGCGCACTCGTACGCGAAAAGCATCGACCTGAACCAGTTCCAGTTCGCCGCGTTCCTGTCGCAGCAGTTCCAGCCGTCGTGGATGGGCAGATGGGTGCGCAAGCGCCACACCCGGCAGAGCTGCCACGAGGATTTCATCGCGGGCTCCGGCGAGCGCCCGCCTTTTCGCGCGGTGTGGTGCGCGCGGGCGTACCGCGAATACGAGGGGCTGTATGACGTCACG
>CAZPNH010000044.1:0-8472 GCA_964587635.1 uncultured Bordetella sp. | reverse complement strand
CGCTTCGCTCAATCTCGGCTAGCTGCCGAGTTCGCCCGCCGCACTGCGCCGTCCCGGCACCGGCGCGTGGACGAGCGCGATGCTGAGCCACACCGCCACGCTGAAGTAGAGCGACATCCACGCCACTTCGTTGTGCCAGTCCTGCCAGCGGTGGGAAACGATCCAGCGCCCCGAGACGTCGAGCAGGCCCTGGGGGATGCTCAGGTAATGGCGCCCGCTCGCCTCGTCGGCGAGCCAGCGCCCCCAGTACATCGGCACGTCGACCAGGAACATGAAGGCGACGTAAGCGATGCCCGCGACGCACCAGGCCGCGAGCAGCGGGCGCAGCGGCGGGCTGCAGCGCCGCCAGATCCACAGCAGGCTCATGACCAGCAGGCCGGCGCTCAGCGCCCAGATGGATTCCTCGAGCACGTGGCCGAGATTGGAGGTCGTGAGCACCGAATACCAGGAGCACAGTTCGGCGATGGCAATGAGCGGGACCACCACCTGCGAGGTGACCCGGCCGACGCCGCTGCCCGTCGCGCGCGATATCTCGCGCAGCAGCAGCGCCCACTGTGCGGCGAAGCACAGTTCGGCGAAGGTCGCCACCGAGCGGCCGACGATGACGCTGGAGAACCAGGTATCGAACAAACAGAAGCGCTGGATGTCGTAGACCGGCAGCGCCGAGCGGTAGGCGCAGCCGAGCACGTAGCCCGCCGACAGGAGCAGCTGCACGCGGCGCAGGTCGTATTCGTCAGGAGAGAGCACCGCCTGGCGCCGCTCCAGCGCGGCGGCCGACAGCGTCCAGGCGAGGATGTTGAATCCCGCCACGGCGCAGAGAAAAAACCACCACCAGAAAACGTCGGCTGACATGAGCCTGCAATGTTGCCATGCTAGGCCCGTGCTGTTGTTAAGGTTTTCTTAAGGTTCGGGCAGGCGCATCAGCGGCTCGCCCATGCGGATGCGCGAACCTTCCGTCACATTTCCGCAATGCGTGAAGCCGCGCGGTGCGAATACGATGATCGTCGAGCCGTGCTGGAACCAGCCCATTTCCTCGCCCTTGGCGTAGCGCGCGTCGCAGGGAATCACATTCGGGCCGCGGTAGCGCAGGTGCAGCAGCACGTCGAGAAAATGCAGGCGGATGCTGGCCACGAGCACCGCGGCGACCGGCACCAGCAGCACCTCGTGGCCGCCCGCCTCCAGCCGCGTCTTGAGCAGCGCGCGCTCGTTCCTGCAGAACAGCCTCTCGACGCGCCGCAGCGCGATCGGGTTGACGTTCCAGGTGTCGCCCGAGAAATAGGTCACGCGTTGCACGCGCAGGTCGTGCGGCGCGTGGAAGCGGTGGTACATGCTCGAGGTGATCCGCAGGGTGACGTAGCTCGCGTCGCGGAAATCGTCCGCCAGCGCGGCGCAGCCGAGCAAGTCCAGCATCGTGTAGGGAAAGCCCTTGGCCTGGATGAGCTGGCCGTCCTCGACCCGTCCGCAGGCGCCGACGATCGCGTCGCAGGGGCTGACCAGCACCGCCGGGTCGGCGTCGACGGGCCGCGCGCCTTCCTTCAGTTCCCGGGTGAAGCAGTCGTGCAGGCTGCGAAACCGCGTCTGCTTCGCTTCCTCCAGATGCAGATCCGCGAACAGCCGCCAGGCTGCGAGCGACAGGCTGCGCACCAGCGGCTGCTCGATCTGGCTGAACCAGCCCATGAAGCGCGTGAACGCGTGCCGGGGGATGCGATTGGTAATGAGGAAATTGAGGTCTTCCGTCACCATGCTGTAACCCTGTGGCGGTAAACAGGCCGCACATGAACGAGACCTATCTTCTCTACGGGATCGGCGCGGCCGCGGCCATGCTGACCCTGCCGGCGCTCAAGACGCGCCTGGAGCTGTCGAAAGCCAAGCATCCTTCGCTGTCGGGCCATTCCCGCATGGCGCGCCGGGTCGCGGGGCTGATCCCCTACTACGGCTACGACGAGCGGCGCATTTTCCGCTCCGACGGCGCGCCGGACGACATCGAGGCGCGGCGCCGCGCCGGGTTCGCCCGCCTCGCCGGCCTCTACCACCGCAGCTTCGCGAAGACGGCGGCGCTCACCGACGAAGCGCGCAAGGGCATTTCGGACCTGCAGTTCACCAGCGCCTACCGCGTGCCGTTCCAGTACAGCGGGTATGTGCGCAGGCATCTCGGGGTCGGCGCGTTCCTGGCGTCGTCCAGCGGCGTCATCGTCACCGACCTCGACGGCAACTGCTTCTACGACCTCACGGGGTCCTACGGGGTCAACGTTTTCGGCTACGACTTCTACAAGTCCTGCATGGCCGAGGGCAGCGCGCGCGCCGCGGCGCTCGGACCCGTGCTCGGCGCCTACCATCCCGCGGTCGCCTACAACGTGCGGCGGCTGCGCGAGATCTCCGGACTGGACGAAGTGTCGTTCCACATGTCCGGCACCGAGGCCGTCATGCAGGCGGTGCGCCTCGCGCGCTACCACACGCGGCGTTCGCACCTGGTGCGCTTCTGCGGCGCCTACCACGGCTGGTGGGAGGACGTGCAGCCCGGCATCGGCAACCCGGTGCCGCCGCGCCACACCTACACGCTGAAGGACATGGACGAGGATTCGCTGCGCGTGCTGCGCCGGCGGCGCGACATCGCCTGCGTGCTGGTCAATCCGCTGCAGGCGCTGCATCCGAACATGAATGCGCCCGGCGACGGCTCCCTGGTGGACAGCACGCGCCAGGCACGCTTCGACCGCGCGGGTTACGCGGCGTGGCTCAAGCGGCTGCGCGAGGTCTGCACCGAGCGCGGCATCGTGCTGATCTTCGATGAGGTGTTCGTCGGCTTTCGCATCGCGCCCGGCGGCGCGCAGGAATATTTCGGCGTGCGCGCCGACATGGTCACCTACGGCAAGACGCTGGGCGGCGGTTTCCCGGTGGGCGCGGTCTGCGGGCGCGCCGGCCTGATGAAACGCTACCGCGAGGACCGGCCGGCGGACATCTGCTTCGCGCGCGGCACTTTCAATTCGCACCCTTACGTGATGGGGGCGATGCAGGTGTTCCTCGAACGGCTGGACACTCCGGAAGTAAAGCGCCTCTACGACGGGCTGGATGAGCTCTGGAATGTACGCGCCGCGGTTCTGAATGAAAAATTCCGGAATGAAAACCTGCCGCTGCGCGTTGCGAACCTTTCCAGCATCTGGACCGTGTGCTACACGCAGCCGTCGCGCTACAACTGGATGCTGCAGTACTACCTGCGCGCCGAAGGCCTGGCGCTCAGCTGGGTCGGCACCGGCCGGCTGATCTTCAGCCTCGACTACACGGAAGCCGACTTCGAAGCGGTCGCCGAGCGGTTCATCGCCGCCGCCGCGGCCATGCAGCGGGACGGCTGGTGGTGGTCGGATGCCGCGCTGACCGACCGGTCGATCAAGCGCGGGATCCTCAGGGAGATGCTGTCGCAACGTTTCTGAATCAGCCGTGCTGCCGGTGCAGCATCGGATCGATCAGCTCGCCGCGCAGCAGCGCGAACGGCGCCTTGTGGTACAGCTTCAGGTCGTGGAAGGGGTCGGTGAGGATCTTGATCATCCACACCAGGCCGGTCTGCACGTCGCGGATGAAGAACAGATGCACGGTGCGGAACAGCAGCCCGCCGGCGCCCAGCGCGAGCCAGATCATGGCCACGTGGTGCACCCAGTCGTAGCCCGTGGCCGGCGGCTCGAAGAGGCCGAACAGCGTCGGATCGGCGAGCAGGGGCAGCGGCGCCAGCGCCCAGGCCACGTACAGCAGGATCTTGCGGCGCAGGTTGTAGCCGACTTTGATTTCCTCCTTGTGCTCGTGCGTCGCCTGGTTGACGTGGTCGTAGCCCTTCGGCTCGAAGAAGAAGTGCCCCGACTGGCGCGCGGTCATGGCGATGAGCCAGCCGATCAGCGTTGCCGCGACCGGGTAGAAGAACAGCATCGCGTAGGCGCAGAGAAAGCTGGCCGCGCTCACGAAATGCAGCGACTGGTTGATCCGGCTGTGGTGGTAGTAGCGATGGTCGTCCCAGCGCTGGACTTCGAGGGTGCGCAATATCTCTTTCATCCTGTCTCCCCGGTGGTTAAGACGGAAACCCGGCAACCGGGCCCAGAATACGGGGCAATTGCGACAGTTCCATAAAGCAGCGATGACAAACGCGTGACGCCGGGCCGTCGCGGCTCCTTCACGCAACCGTCATGGAAGCGTCGCGGTAGCCGTGCATGATTGGCCCCATGCGCGACGACCCGGCACCGATCGAGATCGAGCAGCTGAACGGCGTGCGCCGCTCGCTGCGCGTCGCGGTGGTGACCGAAACCTACCCGCCGGAGATCAACGGCGTGGCGCTGACCGCGGCGCGCTTCGTCGAAGGGCTGCGCCAGCGCGACCACCAGATCCAGCTGATCCGCCCCAGGCAGGAGCGCGCCGAGCGCGCTGCGTCGGACGGCACCGATGGCGCCGGCGCAGACGGTCACTACGAGGAAGTGCTGATGCGCGGTGTGGCGATCCCGCGCTACCCGAACCTGAAGATGGGCTTGCCCGCGAAGCGCGCGCTGGAGCAGCTCTGGACCTACCGCCGTCCCGACGTCGTGCACATCGTCACCGAGGGTCCGCTGGGCTGGTCCGCCCTGCGCGCCGCGCTCAAGCTCAGGATCCCGGCGGTTTCCGATTTCCGCACCAATTTCCACGCCTACAGCCGCCACTACGGCATCGGCTGGCTGAGCAAGCCGATCCTCGCCTACCTGCGCAAGTTCCACAACCGCAGCCTGTGCACCATGGTGCCCACCGAAACCATGCGCGCCGAGTTGGCCGCGCTCGGTTTCTACCGCCTGCGCGTGGTCGCGCGCGGCGTGGATACCGGGCTGTTCGATCCGGCGCGGCGCAGCGAGGAACTGCGCGCGAGCTGGGGTGCGGCGCCGGACGACCCGGTGCTGCTGCACGTGGGCCGCCTCGCGCCGGAAAAGAATCTGAACGCGCTGCTTGCCGCTTTCGCGGAGGCGCGCCGGCGCGCGCCGCGCGCCAGGCTGGTGCTGGTGGGCGACGGTCCGTACCGGCGCGAACTGCAGGCACGCTGTCCCGAGGCGATCCTCGCCGGGACGCGGCGCGGCGAGGACCTCGCCGCGCACTACGCTTCGGGCGATGTCTTCCTGTTTTCCAGCCTGACCGAAACCTACGGCAACGTGACCGTGGAGGCGCTCGCGAGCGGGCTCGCCGTGATCGCCTACGACTACGCGGCGGCGGCGGCGCATATCCGCCACGGGCACAATGGCCTGCTGGCGAATTTCGACAATACCGCGGAATTCGCCGCGCTGGCGGCCGGGCTGGTCACGGACATGCCGCAGATCCGGCTGCTGGGCGCGCGCGCGGCAGAATGCGCTGGCGCACGACTGGCAGCGCGTGGTGCAGCAGCTCGAATGCGTCCTCGAAGTCGCCGCCGGCACCGGCAGCGGGCGGATCTACGGCAGTTCGGGGAGCCGCCGCACGCGCAGCCCCATGCCCCAGAGCACGTAACCCGAAACGGCATAGGCCAGGCACAGCAGGAACAGCACGACCGGCGGGCGCAGCGAGACCACCGCCAGGCCGGCGACGAAGGCCAGCATCACCCAGAACGGCACCGCCTTTTTCAGGTTGAACTCCTTGAAGCTATAGAACGGCACGTTGCTGACCATGGTGATGCCGGCGTACATGGTGAACACCCAGGCGATCACGCTCAGCCAGAGCTCGCGGTCGATGCCGAAGTCGTCGAATACCCACACGAGGCCCGCGAGCAGCGCTGCCGCTGCCGGGCTCGGGATGCCCTGGAAATAGCGCCGGTCCACGGCGTCCATGTTCACGTTGAAGCGCGCCAGGCGCAGCGCGGCGCCGGCGCAGTAGACGAAGGCGGCGATCCAGCCGAGCTTGCCCATGCCCTTGAGCGCCCACACGTACATGACCAGCGCGGGCGCGGCGCCGAAGGACACCATGTCGGACAGGCTGTCGTACTGCGCGCCGAACTCGCTCTGCGTATTGGTGAGCCGCGCGATGCGGCCGTCCAGCCCGTCCAGCACCATGGCGACGAAGATCCCGATGGCCGCCAGTTCGAAGTGGTTGTTCATCGCCTGCACGATGGCGTAGAAGCCGGAGAACAGCGCCGCGGTGGTAAAAAGATTGGGCAGCAGGTAGATGCTCCGGCGGCGCAACACGCTCAGGTGGCGCCCGCCCTCTTCGATGTCTCCCATCGCCGTTCCCTCTGTTTCGCCAGGATGACGGGCGAGACCCTACAGGGAGAGTTGCGACACTCTGATGACAGCGCCGCAATCTTCACGAGCGTGTCATATCCGGCGACTAGCCTCGCCGCTCAGTCGCTTACGCCGGGAACCTGAGGGTATTTGTGCCGCACGTCCGCGCCATCTTCCTGTCGGACATCCATCTCGGCACGCCCGCCTGCCAGGCGGGCCGGCTGCTCGAATTCCTCAAGGCGCACGAGTCGGAGTACCTGTTCCTGGTCGGCGACATCATCGACTTCTGGGCGATGCAGCGCCGCGGCGTGTACTGGTCCGCCGACCAGAACACGGTGGTGCAGAAAATCCTCAAGCGCGCGCGCCACGACGTGAAGGTGATCTTCGTGCCGGGCAACCATGACGAAGCCGCGCGCGAGCACACCGGCACCTCGTTCGGCAATATCCGCGTCGAGCGCGACTACGTGCACGTCGCCGCCGACGGCAGGCGCTACCTGCTGATCCACGGCGACGAGTTCGACCAGGTCACGCGCTACCACCGCTGGCTGGCGATCCTCGGCGACCATGCCTACTCGGTGGTGGTGCGCCTGAACATGTGGCTGTCCTGGCTGCGGCGCACGCTGGGCATCCCGGGCTACTGGTCGCTCTCGGGCTACGTGAAGAAGAAGGTGAAGCGGGCGGTGAGCTTCATCTTCGACTTCGAGGATTCGGTCCTGCGCCACGCGAGGGAGCGCGGCATGGACGGGGTCATCTGCGGCCACATCCATTCCGCGACCATCCGCGGCCACGACGGCATCACCTACATCAACTGCGGCGACTGGGTGGACAGCTGCACCGCCATCATCGAGCACGAGAGCGGGGCGATGGAGCTCGTGCGCTGGGGCAGCGAAGGCGAAGTCGCGGAGCGCCCGCTCGCCGCGGTAAGCTCCGCCCTGAATGAAGCCAGGGAGGACGCGGTCTTATGGTGACGCTCGACATGTTCCGCAATGCCAATGACGCCAGGCCTTACCCGGCCGGGGAAGCGGTATTCCGCGCCGGCGAGCCTGGCGACAGCATGTACGTAGTGGTGGAGGGCGAGGTGCGGATCGCGGTGAATGGCAGGGAACTCGAAGTGCTCGGGCCGGGCGGCGTGTTCGGCGAGATCGCGCTGATCGACAAGGGGCCGCGGTCGGCCGACGCGATCGCCGTCACGGATTGCCGCGTGGTGCCCATCGACGAGAACTGGTTCAAGTTCCTCGTGCAGCAGACGCCGTTTTTCTCGCTGCAGATCATGCGCGTGATGGCCGACCGGCTGCGGCGCAGCATTCCCGCGCCATAAAAAATTGGCGGCCCTGCGGGCCGCCAGAACCAACTCTCAAGTGGCGCTGAGGCAAGCCAATGCCTCAGAAGGCTTGCGGGACGTCAGTTTCCGTTGCCGTGCTTGTGCGTGCGCTTCTTGGCTGCGTGCTCGGCGTGTTCGACGGCGTGCAGCTTGTGCCCGTGCGCGAGGTGGGCATGGTGGCTGGCCTTTTCGTGGTCGCCGGCCTCGGCGTGCGCGGCGGCCTTGCGATGGTGCTCGGCCGCGTGCTCGTGGTGCTTCGCAGCTTCGTGGTGGTGATGATGGACGTCATGCTCGGACATGTTCCGGTCTCCTTGGCTGATGTGTTCAGTGGTGACAATCCCCAGAACGGGGATTCCACCCTAGCTCTCGCACATGACCGTTTGACGTAGGCCGGGGCGTCACGTGATGGTCATGAGTTTGTCATGCGGCTTTGGCAGGCTGACGGGTCCGGTACGGATCAACACAGGGAGAACGACATGACCGAACTAGCGGCCCCGGCGCACGCGCTGCATCACGCCCACCACTCCGCCAGCAAACCCGAATTCGACGCCGGGCCCAATGTGGGCGGCCTGATCCTGTTCGTCGGGCTGCTGGCCGGCGGGCTGCTCTATACCGCCTACAGCCTGTATACGGATGTCACCGAGGCGGGCACGCACACGGCGAACCTGTTTCCGTACCTCCTGCTCGGCGTCGCGCTGCTGATCGCGCTCGGCTTCGAGTTCGTCAACGGCTTCCACGACACGGCCAACGCCGTGGCGACGGTCATCTATACCCACGCCCTGCCGGCGCATATCGCCGTGGTCTGGTCCGGGTTCTTCAACTTCCTCGGCGTTCTCACTTCGACCGGCGCGGTCGCCTTCGGCATCATCTCACTGCTGCCGGTCGAACTCATCCTGCAAGTCAGCAGCAGCGCCGGCTTCGCCATGGTCTTCGCCCTGCTGATCGCGGCCATCATCTGGAATGTTG
>CAZPNH010000043.1:0-8557 GCA_964587635.1 uncultured Bordetella sp. | reverse complement strand
TTCTCCTTGAACGAAGAAGCGAACGCGGGGCCGATCCATGACGCCGTTGGCGACGCCTTTCAAATGGTGGTCGTACCAGGGCAGCAACTCTGCGCGATGAAACGCTTCGTCGAAGAACAGGAGCTGTGTCTCCGCAAAAGTCTGTGCCCCGGTGATCAGAAGCTGCTTGGGCCCGCAGACGAGCCGAAAGCCTTCGAAGTTGCCGCGCAGGTGGAGCGAGGCTTTGCCCCAGGCGCCGATCGAGAAAACCGGAATGTCGACCTGGTCCAGTTCCCAGAATGGCGAACGCCTTCGTTGCCATTCGTCGTCGAACGGATGCTGGTACATATGACTGAGCACGTCGCCTCGCCCTCGCTCGGTGACCGAGAGCCCGGAGCCCATGTGCTGCAAGATGACCGAGCCGTAAAGCCACGAATTGAGAAAGCCCTGGATCGGAATACCGCCGTGGTACATCCAGTCGCGGTACATGTCGGTGGCGCCGTCAAACGGAGCGATCGTGACGAGATGCGGCGGCCTTGTCCGCGCCGTGTTCCACTGACTCCAGCAGTAGTAAGACATGCCGATCATGCCGATCGGGCCGGCCCATTCGAGCGTCGCGACGTGTTCGATCACGTCATGGATGGCCTCGCCCTCGGCGCGGCTGACCGGATCCCAGGTGCCTTCGGAGCGCCCCGTGCCCGGGACGTCCATCGCCACATAGGAATAGCCTTCGTCGAGGTAGAGCTGGATCGGGCCGTATTCGATGAAGGGGAAGACGACCGGCGACGGCGGCAAATGGCGGAGCGCCTTTTGATAGGGCGAAGCTCCTAAGAGGACAGGAAACGGACCACCCTTACCGTTGGGCAGGTACACGTCAGCACGTACGACATTCCCATGTCGCGTCTTTGTTTCTATCTCGAAGGCCTGAGTGTTCGCGGCCACCATGTCAACGGGCCGCCTTCGCGCCGGCGGCAAGCTCTTCGAAATATGTTCGTAGCGTTCGGGGCTCTCTACCCAGGATCGCCCGCAGGGTCAGTGCGTTGCCAAGCAGTCCCAACTTGTCGTAGTGGTCGAACATCGGGCGCATCGGCTTGACCTTTTCGCCAAGCGACGCGGGATCGACCTTTTGCGCTCGGATCGTCTTTCCGAGGACGTCGCTCAGCAGCGCGGCCACGCCATGACGATTGAGGTGACCTTCCGCGCACAACTCGAAGGTGCCGTCGAGCAAACGGTCGTCGGTAAGCGCGATCGCGGCAACTTCAGCGACGTCCCGATAGTCGACGCGACTGAAGCGTGTTTCGTTGGACCAGGGTTCGGACAGCGCGCCAGTCTCCCGAATGGAAAGCCAGCTCGCCGCGTAGTTCTGAAAGAAGAGCGTCGGATGAAGAAAGGTGTACTCCATGCCTGAATCGAGGATCGCTTCTTCCACAGGGCCTTTAGCGCCATGGTTTTCGAGGCCAGTCAAGATCGGATGGATGACCGACGAAAAAACGAAGCGGCGCACCCCAGCCTGTTTCGCAGCGTCCACCATGCCTTTGCCGACGTTCGCTTCGTCGGGTAGAAAGGCCGGCGCGATGTAGAAGACCGATCCCACGCCCTTCAGCGCCACATCCAAGCTGGCCCGATCGCGTAAGTCGCCCGTCGCGACTTCGGCCGCGCCGTGCTTGCGTACCGCCTCCGCCTCCGAAGCATTTCGAATCAGACCGCGAACCCTTGCGCCGCGCTGGACGAGAGCAGGAAGTACGAGGCCGGCAAACTTGCCGGCGGCGCCGACGGCCAGAATCGCCGAGTTCTTTTGGGACATTTGTTCTTTTGTTTCGTCGGCACTCGCCAAAATTGGCGCATCGCGCATTGAAGCTTGTTCGGTCGATGCCGTATGTACGCTAACCAACCGTTGGCCAAGTTTGATACACCCTCTGGCGCAATACAGGATTGCTCCAACGCTATACCGTGATAGAGTCACTCGAGATGAAATGCGTCTCGGTACCTGTAAGCGACCGAAGCCGCGCGCAGATTTGTTCTATTGCTGCCCTTGTGCACGAGGAATAGATAGCGGTACTGATGAATAACCTTGATCTCAACGATGTCCGTACCTTTGTTTCGATCGCGCAGGCGGGCACGCTGACGGCCGCGGCTAAGGACATGCGGCTCCCCACTTCTACGGTGAGCAGGGCGCTAACCCGACTTGAACAGCACCTTGGCGTCCTCCTTGTGCAGCGAAGTCCCAGAGGTCTCGTTCTGACCGACTCGGGGAAGGACTACCTGCAATCGTGTAGACGCGCATTGCGGGCCCTCAGGGATGGCAGCGAGTTGCTTGAAGGCCGCCGGTCGAGTCCAAGCGGGCTCATTAAGGTGGCCTGTCCAATCACTATGGCTCGCGATGTCTTAGCGCCTCTGCTGAAGGAGTTCCTTAGACGCTACCCTGATCTGCGCATGGAGATCGAACCCTACGCAGCGAGTTGGGATCAGGAGCCCCGAGAAGACGTGGATGTGTTCTTCAAATTGCTCGCGCCGAAAGATTCCTTGCGACGCGTGCGGCAATATCCAGGTACCGTTCGAGGCCTTTTCGCTAGCCCGGACTATGTCCAAGCGTCGGGTAGCCCGGCGAATCCAGATGACCTCACCACTCACATTTGCATCGGTTCTGCGGATTGGAAGCTGAGTCGGGGCAAAAAAATCGTGACTCCAAACATTCTTTTTCGAGTGATTTCTAGCGATCCGACGGTTGCGCTGAAGCTCGCTATCAGCGGGTTTGGCATCGCCATTCTGCCTCTATGGCTTGCGAAAAGCGCAGACGTTTGCGACGGTTTAATACCCATATTGCCTCTGTGGACCCCTGAACCTATTACTCTATGCGCACTTTTCTCAGGCCCAGCGCGTCTGACGCCTAAAGTCCAAGCTCTGCTGGACTTTCTCGATGAATACATCGGAACTGATCGGGACCCCAGGCTTGAAAATGATCTTGCGAAAGGGTATTTCACAGACCGAAGACTTCCGCCAACATCGGGCCCCTGAGCAGCATTCGCGGCGCAACCCGTTGCCGGCGCGCATACGCCGCCGCGGGCAACGAGGGCGACTTTCTGAGGAATCCATTTTCCTTGATCTAATGGAAATCCCTCGAATCTGTGTGTAACCTCCCGAGTAGCGCGCTTTGGTCGGATGGCCCTCCGCGCAAATCAGAGGTTTGCGCCTTAAGGATTTTCTGACGCAATTGCTCGGCCGCGCCGCTCGCGACGCGGTCGGCCGCGAGATTGCTCATTGCCTCGCTCATTTTTTCGAGAACCGAATGAACAGCTTGATCAAGTGCCGTCTTGCTCAACGCCTCTCGGTCCTCAATGAGTCGCTTGATTTCTGCTACAAACTCGCGCATTTGCTCATTCATCCTATCTTGCGCAAGACCTGCCCCAAATGGTTGCGACAATCACCGCCC
Organism: uncultured Bordetella sp.; assembly: GCA_964587635.1. Classification (GTDB taxonomy): domain Bacteria; phylum Pseudomonadota; class Gammaproteobacteria; order Burkholderiales; family SG8-39; genus RBG-16-66-20. The sequence goes on along the minus strand of CAZPNH010000043.1, from coordinate 5,148 downwards.
TTCAATTTCGGGTCCGCTGCCTTCCCGGAAAAAACATTTGGCAGCAGTCGTAGTTACCAACGAGCATTCCAATTCCATCGTCCGATGGTTGCCACAGCAATGCGGCGGAGTTCAGCCAGCAAGGATTGATCGTCATACTCGACAAGGAAGTCGATTTCAGGGCGCTTCATCGCCATTGGCTAGGTGGTCTCCCCTACCTCAGACCGTACCCCTTAACCCTGTTCGGATTAAAAGCCTCCAAAAGCCGGCGACATGCACGCATTTTCTATGCGATTGCTGCCAAGCGCGAGGCTTGGTCGATCGCTCGCTTGGCATCAAGCTCCGACACCTCGAAAGCACCGCCAATCAAGTGAGCCTTCAGACCGAAACGCGCGAGCCCATCAAGAAGGTCACGCCGGGGCAGCTGCCCGGCACAGACGACGATGTTGTCCACTTCGAACAACCGCGGCCGGCCATCGATGGTGACGTGGAGACCCGAGTCATCGATGCGCAGATAGTCGACACCGGGAACCATGTTGACTGAGCGACGTTGCAGCGCGAGGCGGTGTGTCCAGCCCGTGGTGCGGCCCAGGCGCTTGCCCACCGGTTCGTGCTTGCGCTGCAGTAGGTGAACCACGCGGCCGGTGGTGTGCACACGGGGAGCCACACCGGTCACGCCTCCCCGGGGATGGTGCTCGAAATCGATGCCCCATTCCTCGGCGTAGACGGTTCTGTCCAAGGTTGAGGAAGGCCCCTTGTGGGTCAGCAGCTCGGCGACATCGAAGCCGATGCCGCCCGCGCCCATGATCGCCACCCGGCGCCCGATCTCGCGGCGGCCCAGAATCACGTCGATGTAACTGGCCACCATCTGATGGCGGATTCCCTCTACGTCCGGACGTCGCGGTTCGATTCCCGTCGCCAGCACGATGTCATCGAAACGGCCCTCCGCTAAAAGCTCGGGGGTCGCCGATGTCCGCAAGCGCAGCTGCACGCCATGCAGCTCGATCATGCGGCCGTAGTAGCGTAGCGTTTCGCCAAATTCCTCCTTGCCGGGAATGCGCCTGGCCAGATTGAACTGGCCGCCGATCTCCGGCGCCGCCTCGAACAACGTAACCGCGTGGCCGCGCGAAGCAGCGACCGTGGCGTATGCGAGGCCGGCAGGCCCCGCGCCTACAACGGCGATGTTCTTGCGCAATGCCGCGGGTCGATACTCCAACAGAGACTCGTGGCAGGCGCGCGGGTTGACCAGGCAACTGACGTCCTTGCCGCCGAAGGTGTGGTCCAGGCAAGCCTGGTTGCACGCGATGCAGGTGTTGATCTCGTCCTCGCGCCCTTCGCGCGCCTTGCGGGCGAAATCCGGGTCGGCGAGCATCGGCCGCGCCATGGAGACAATGTCGGCGTCGCCGCGGGCAAGCACCTCCTCAGCGACGTCGGGCATGCTGATGCGGTTGCTCGTGATCACGGGCACGGTGAGGTGCCTGCGCAGTTGTCCGGTGACTGGGGCGAACGCCGCGCGCGGCACGCGCGTGGTGATGGTGGGTACCAGCGATTCGTGCCAGCTGAAATGCGTGCTGATGATGGTCACGCCGGCCCGCTCGGCCGCCTGCGCGAGCTGAACGACTTCGTACCACGACAGGCCGCCGTCTAGCATGTCCATGGCCGGAATGCGAAACGCCAGTATGAAGTCCTGTCCTACCGCCGCGCGTACGCGCCGCAGCACCTCGATCGGGAACCGCATGCGCTGTTCGAACGGTCCACCCCACTCGTCCGTCCGGAGGTTGGTCTTTGCAGCGAGGAAGGTGGACAGCAGGTAGCCGCCCGAAGCGATGATCTCGACGCCGTCGTAGCCCGCTGAGCGCGCCAGCGCAGCGCAGCGGGCGTGGTCGTCGATCTGCTTTTCAATGCCAGCGGCGTCCAGCTCAATGGGCGTGTACAGGCCGACGCGGGACTTCACCGACGAAGGGCCCACGCAGTCGGGCTGCCGCGCAAGCGGCCCCGCGTGCAGGATCTGCATGCAGATCTTCACCTCCGGATCGGCGGTGTGCACCGCCTCGGTGATCAGCCGGTGCTCGGCGGCTTCTTCCGGGGTTGAAAGCTTGACGCCGAAGCCGCCCTCAGCACTAGGCGGGATGCCACCCGTGATGATCATGCCGACGCCGCCGCGCACGCGCTCGGTGAAGTACGCGGCCAGGCGCACGAAGCCACCTTCCGACTCTTCCAGGCCCGTGTGCATGGACCCCATGAGGACGCGGTTCTTGAGGCGTGTGTGCCCCAGGTCGATCGGAGAAAACAGGTGCGGATAGCGTTCGTGCGACATATGGTTTGGTAGCGGCAAATGTTGACGGCTCAGCGATGGACCCTGGCGAATTCCGACGCCGGTTCACGGGATGTCGCCATACTGTTGACGGGAGCGGTCTCGTCGGCATGGCCAAGGGACATGCCGCAGATCACGGCTTCGTCCCCCGGCAACTCAAGGCTCGCCGCGATCGTATGGTGGTACGGCGCGAACGCGGCCTGCGGGCAGGTGTCCAGCCCGCGGGCCCGCGCGGCCAGCATCACGCTCTGCATGAACATACCGAGATCGAGCACGCTGCCGGGCATCATGACGCGCGGCAACGTGAAGATCAGGCCAACAGGAGCGTCGAAGAACGAGTAGTTGCGCAGCATCTGCACGCGCATGCCAGCGGTGTCACCGCGCGGGATGCCCAGCAGGGTGTACATGTCCTTGCCGACCCGCCGCCGGCGATCGATGTAAGGCGATACCCATTGCGCAGGGTACGAATCGAACACCGGGGACGGTCGCTCAAATGTGTTGCTCACCGCCTCGTGCAGGTGAGCGACGAGCCCCCGAAGGGCGGCCTCGATAATTACATGCACGCGCCAAGCCTGGGTGTTGTGCCCGGAAGGGGCGCGAGCGGCTACGTCCAGGATCTCCAGCACCAGCGGCACCGGCACCGGCGTTGGCAAGAACTGCCGCACGGACCGGCGGCCAGCGAGGGTCGCGTCCACCGCGCTGCGGGCATGGTCGCCCACAGCTTTCGTCATGCGGCGCGCTCCAGGATGCCGATGTGAGCGGCAGCCTCTTCCACGCCCCACAGGCCGCCGCCGTTTTCCTGGAGGGCGACGCGTGCGCCGTGCACTTGGCGCGGCCCGCACTCGCCGCGCAATTGCTGCACCAATTCGAAGATCTGGCCCAGACCCGTGGCCCCGATCGGGTGGCCCTTGGACTCCAGCCCACCGGAAGGGTTGATCGGTAGCCTTCCGCCGAGCGACGTTTCACCGCGAGCGGCGGCCTCGCCGCTCTGGCCTGGCGCGCACAACCTGAGGTTTTCCGTCTGCACCAACTCCCCGACGGCAGTGGCGTCGTGCACTTCGGCGACGTGGATGTCACCCGGGCCCACGCCGGCCTCCGCGTACGCTCGTTGCGCTACAAGTTGGGTCACGTGACGGTCGAGGTCGTCGCCTGCGCGCGCAGTGGCCGAACCCATCACGCTGGCGCGCACGCGAACCGCTCGGCTCATGGATAGTCCCAGGCGCCGCAGACCTGCGCCCGTGCAAATGACCGCCGCGGCCGCGCCGTCCGAGATGGGCGCGCACATGGGCAGCGTGATTGGGAACGTGATGGGGGGCGCCTTCAGCACTTCCTCGACATCCATCGCCATGCGGTACTGGGCCCGTTCGTTGTGTACCGCGTGGGTGTGGTTCTTCGCAGCCACCGCTGCGATCTGCCGCTGTGTGACACCGAAGCGGCGCATCAGCTGGCGCCCGAACGCCGCATAGACGTCCATGAACACGCTGTACGGCTTCTGCGAGGTTGTACCGGGAGGGACTTCCACTCCCTCACCTAGCGCGACGAGCGTACGCGTGTTCTGCTCGACCGTTTCGATGTCCCAGCCGGAATCGAACACGGAAAACATCTTGGCTTTGTCCCCGGAGTACATCTTGTCCACTCCGACCGCCAGCACAACGTCTGCCATGCCGGCACGCAGCTGACACACTGCCAGGTGGAACGCCGTGGACGCCGTCGCGCATGCGTTTTCGACGTTGTGGATGGGGATGCCCTCCAGCCCGAGCGGCAGCAGCGCCACCTGCCCGCGGATGAACAGTTGCCCCTGCATGTAGCCCTGCACGCTGTTGCCGAAAAACGCGGCCTGCACGTCGCGCGCTGCGCAGCCCGCGTCCCGTAACGCGTCGCCGACCGCCATTGCCGTGAGGTGCTTGAGCGACTTGTCCAGGTGGCGGCCGAACGGCGTCATGCCGACGCCGGCTACGAATATGTCCTGCATGGAATACCTCAATTTGGATGGGATCAGATGGAACGCCAGTGGCCTTCCCAGAACTTCTTGCGCGCTTCGCGCCGCAGAAGCTTGCCGACGGCACTGCGCGGTAGCTCGAGCCAGAATTCGACGGTCTTGGGGGCCTTCACACCGCCCAGGCGCTCCTTGCAAAGCGCGATGAGTTCGGCTTCGCCGGCCTGCGCGCCCGGCTTGAGCATGACGATGCCCTTCACGGCCTCGCCCCACTTTTCATCGGGCACACCGATGACGATGCAGTCCAGCACCGCCGGGTGCGTGTTCAGCACGGCCTCTACTTCGGCAGGGTAAACGTTGAAGGCGCCGGTGATGATCATGTCCTTCTTGCGGTCCACCAGGGTGACGAACCCGTGAGCGTCCATGACGCCGATATCGCCGGTGTGGTGCCAGCCGAACTGCTGCGCCTCGGCCGTGGCTTCCGGCCGCTTGTAGTAGTGGCTCATGCCCATCGTGGAGCGCACCACGATCTCGCCCGGCGTGCCGTGCGGCACCAGGCCTCCGTTGTCGTCCATGATGCGCACCGCGACGAAGGTGGGCGGGCGGCCGGAGGTTCTGAGCCTGTCCTCGTCGAAGGTGCCATCCGGCCGGAGGTAGTCTCCGGGCCGTTTCACCAGCACCGGAATCAACGTCTCCGTCTGCGCATAAGCCTCGACCACGACCGGGCCGAACACGCGCACGGCTTCCTTGAATTTCTCGGGCGCGATGGGGGCCGCGCCCACCACCAGGCAGCGGACGGAAGAAAGATCCACCTTCCCGATCAATGGATGGATGAGCAGGCTATAGACGATGGTCGGCGGCAGGAACAAGTGCGTGATGCGCTCGTGCTCAATGCTGCGCAATATCTGCTCGGCATCGA
>CAZPNH010000042.1:0-8582 GCA_964587635.1 uncultured Bordetella sp. | reverse complement strand
ACATCGTAGCCGGCGACGTTCTTCATCACCCGGCCGCCGAAGGCGAGCAGTTCGCCGCGCCCATCGAGGATTTTCGTTCCCAGCACGAAGTCGCGCACCGCCCCGGCGCTGGCGCGCCGCGGGCCCGACAGCCCTGCGGCGACGCAGCCACCGAGCGTGGCGCCGGGGCCGAAGCTGGGCGGCTCGAACGGCAGGAACTGCTTCTGCTCGAGAAGCGTTTTCTCCAGATCGGACAGCAGGGTGCCGCAGCGCGCGGTCACCACCAGCTCGGTCGGTTCGTAGTCGACGATGCCGGCATGGGCGCGCGTATCGAGCAGTTCGCCGCGCGGTTCGTTGCCGTAGAAATCCTTGGTGCCGCCGCCGCGGATGCGCAGCGCGGCGCCGCGCCCCGCGGCCTCCCGGACCTGCTCCTGTAGGCGTTGCGGGCTCAAAACCTGGGCAGCTGCGGATGGTTCAGCTTGCCGCCATGCACGTGCATGCGCCCGAACTCCGCGCAGCGCGTGAGCGCGGGCACCGCCTTGCCCGGATTGAGGAGCCCTTTCGGATCGAAGGCGGCCTTGACGGCGTGGAACATGCGCAGTTCGCCGGCCCCGAACTGCGCGCACATCTGGTCGATTTTCTCGACGCCCACGCCGTGCTCGCCGGTGATGGTGCCGCCGACTTCGACGCATTTCTCGAGCACTTCGCCCGCGAACGCCTCGGTGCGATGGAGTTGCTCCGGGTCGTTGGCGTCGAACAGGATCAGCGGATGCAGGTTGCCGTCGCCGGCGTGGAACACGTTCGGGCAGCGCAGGCCGTACTTCTTCTCCATCTCCCCGATGAAGGTGAGCATCTCCCCCAGGCGCTTGCGCGGGATGGTGCCGTCCATGCAGTAGTAATCGGGCGAGATGCGGCCCACCGCCGGAAACGCCGCCTTGCGGCCGGACCAGAAGCGCAGCCGCTCGGCCTCGCCGCGCGACACGGTGCAGCGCGTCGCGCCCGCCGCGGCGAGCACGGCCTCCATGCGCGCGATTTCATCCTCCACCTCCGCGGCGCTGCCGTCGGATTCGCACAGCAGGATGGCCGCGGCCTCCAGGTCGTAGCCCGCGTGCACGAACTGCTCGACCGCCGCCGTCGCCGGCTTGTCCATCATTTCGAGTCCCGCGGGGATGATGCCGGCCGCGATCACCGCGGCCACCGCGTCGCCCGCCTTCTCCACGTCGTCGAACGAGGCCATGACCACGCGGGCCGTCTCCGGTTTGGGCAGCAGCTTGACCGTGACTTCGGTGGTCACCGCGAGCAATCCCTCGGAGCCGATTGCGAGCGCGAGCAGGTCGTAGCCCGGCGAGTCGAGCGCCTCGGAGCCGAAGTCGACCGGTTCGCCGTCGATGGTGTAGCCGCTCACGCGCAACACGTTGTGCACGGTCAGCCCGTATTTCAGGCAATGCACGCCGCCCGAATTCTCGGCGACGTTGCCGCCGATGGTGCAGGCGATCTGGCTGGAGGGATCCGGCGCGTAGTACAGGCCGAAGGGCGCCGCCACGTCCGAAATCGCGGCATTGCGCACGCCCGGCTGCACCACCGCGACGCGCGCCGCCGGATCGATGCGCAGCACGCGCATGAATTTCGCGAGCGACAGCAGCACGCCCTCCCCCGAAGGCAGCGCGCCGCCCGAAAGCCCGGTCCCGGCGCCGCGCGGCACCACCGGAACGCCGAGCGCGTGGCAGGTCCTGAGTATCCGCTGCACCTGCTCGTCCGTCTCGGGCAGCGCCACCACCATCGGCACGCGGCGGTAGGCCGTCAGCCCGTCGCACTCGTAAGGGCGCGTGTCTTCCTGCTGCCAGAGCACGCAGCGCTCGGGCAGGAAGGCGCGCAACGCCTGCGCGACCTTCTTCTGCTGCTCGACATTTATTTCAGGTAGGGCGCTGCCCACGACAATCCTTGCACGGTGTCGCCCTTCGGGACGTACTCGGCGCCGACCCAGCCCTGGTAGCCAAGCCGGTCGATGAGCGGCAGCAGGTAGCCGAAATTGATCTCGCCGGTGCCGGGCTCGTTGCGGTCCGGCACGTCGGCGATCTGCATGTGGCCGATCCTCGGCAGCAGCCGCTCGATAGTTTTCGCCAGGTCCCCTTCGACGATCTGCATGTGGAACAGGTCGTATTGCAGCCGCAGGTTGTCGGCGCCCGCCGCATCGATGACCTCGATGCCTTCTTTCGAGCTGTTCAGGAAGAAACCGGGAATGGTGCGGGGATTGCACGGCTCGGTGAGCAGCGTCAGGCCCGCGACCTTGAGCTTGTCCGCCGCATAGCGCAGGTTTTCAATCAGCGTCTCCTTCGCCTTCTCGCGCGGCACGCCGGAGGGCGCGATGCCGGCGAGCGTATTCAGCCGCGGGCAGCCCGCGGCCCTGGCATATTCGATGGCGCGCTCGACGCCCTCGCGGAATTCGTTGACGCGATCCGGCCGGCAGGTGAGCCCGCGGTCGCCTTTGGCGGCGTCGCCGGCGGGCAGGTTGTGCAGCACCACCTCGACGCCCGCGGCGCGCGCGCGCTCCGCGATCTCCGCCGCGCTGCCGAACGCATAGGGGAATTGGTATTCCACATAGCGAAAGCCCGCTTTCGCGGCTGCCGCGAAGCGCTCCGCAAACGGCAGTTGCGGAAACATCAGCGAGATGTTGGCTGCGAGTTTGGGCATCGGGTTAGCATAGCGCGAAATGCATGGTGTAGACACCGCCGCGGTCGCATGGTGGGCATGGCCGATCGCGCTGTTCGCGGTCACCTTCGTGCTCGGCATCGTCGCGGTCGTCGCGGGCATCGGCGGCGGCGTGCTGTTCGTGCCCGTGGTCGCCAGCTTCTTCCCGTTTCACCTCGATTTCGTGCGCGGCGCCGGCCTGCTGCTCGCGCTGGCGGGCACGCTCGCGGCCGGTCCCGTGCTCCTGCGCAGCAGCATGGCCAACCTGCGCCTGGTGATGCCGCTGGCGCTGACCGGTTCGATCGCCTCCATCGCGGGCGCGCTCGTCGGGCTCTCGGTCCCCGCGGACTTGCTACAGACCGCGCTGGGAATCACGGTGATCGGCGTTGCACTGCTGATCTGGCACTCGAAGGCGGGCGATCGGATCGGCATCGAGGAATCCGACCCGCTGGGCACGCTGCTGCGCCTGAAAGGCCGCTTCGAGGATCCAGCGCAGGGCAAGCACGTCGACTGGCGCACGCACCAGACGCCGGCCGGGCTGGCGGTATTTGCCGCCATCGGCTTTCTCGGCGGCGTATTCGGCCTGGGCGCGGGCTTCGCCAACGTGCCGGCGCTCAATCTGCTGATGGCAGCGCCGATGAAGGTGGCGGTGGGCAGCAGCGGCCTGATCATCTCGATCATCAACAGCGCGGCCGCCTGGATCTACATCAATTCCGGCGCGGTGCTGCCGCTGCTGGTCATGCCGTCGATCCTCGGCGTCATGCTCGGTTCGCGCATCGGCGCGCGCCTGCTGCGCACCGTACCCGCCCCCGCGGTGCGGCAACTCGTCATTGCCGTGATGCTGATTGCGGGGACCCGCGCTTTGCTGCGCGGATTGGGCATATGGAATTGAAACCCCACAACGAGCAGGACGACCGGGTGCAGGCGATTTACGCGCGCTGGCTCGACATCGGCACGAAGGCGGGATTCGCCGTGTCCCTGATCGGGATGCTCGTCTACCTGTCCGGCGCCGTCGCGCCCTTCGTGTCGATGGCAGACCTGGCGGCGCGCTGGGGCCTGCCGGTCGGCCGCTTCCTCCAGTTGAGCGGCGTGCCGACCGGCTGGGGCTGGTTCCGCCTGCTCGGTTACGGCGACTACCTGAATTTCGCGGGCATCGCGCTGATCGCCTCGATAACGACGCTGTGCTACCTGCGCGTACTGCCGATCCTGATCGCGCACCGCGACTGGCTTTACGCGCTGATCGCCGCGGCGCAGATCGCGGTGCTGCTGGCGGCCGCGTCGGGCCTGCTAAACTCGTTCGGAGGAGGCTGACCATGAAACCGTTGCTCGCAGCCCTGACTGTCGCCGCCGTCTTTTTTGCCGACGGCGCCCGCGCCCAGTCGACGCTGGAAGCCGTCACCAAGAAGGGCTTCGTCCAGTGCGGCGTGAACGTCGGCCTGGCCGGTTTCTCGCAGCCCGATTCGCAGGGCGTCTGGAAAGGCCTCGATGTCGACTTGTGCCGGGCGATCGCCGCCGCCGTGTTCGGCGACGCCAGCAAGGTCCGCTATACGCCGCTCACCTCGCAGCAGCGCTTCACCGCGATCCAGTCGGGCGAAGTCGACGTGCTGTCGCGCAACACCACCTGGACGATCACGCGCGACACCAGCCTGGGCCTGAATTTCGTCGGCGTGAGCTACTACGACGGCCAGGGCTTCATGGTGCCGAAAAAGCGCAAGGTCAAGAGCGCCAGGCAGCTGGACGGCGCCACCGTCTGCGTGCAGGCGGGCACCACCACCGAGCTCAACCTCGCCGATTACTTCCGCGCCAACAAGATGAAATTCAAGCCGGTGGTGATCGAGAAGCTCGAGGAAGTGCTGAACGCCTACTTCTCGGGGCGCTGCGACGTCTACACCACCGACATTTCGGGACTGGTGGCGGTGCGCGCCTCGCGCGCGCCCAAGCCCGACGACCACGTGATCCTGCCGGAAGTGATTTCCAAGGAACCGCTCGGGCCGGCCGTGCGCCACGGCGACGACCGCTGGTTCGACATCGTCAAATGGTCGCTGTTCGCCATGATCGAAGCGGAGGAACTCGGGCTGACCTCGAAAAACATCGAGCAGCAGGCGAGCAGCCCGAATCCGTCGATCCAGCGCTTCGTCGGCGCGACCGGCGACATCGGCAAGATGATGGGCCTCGATAACCGCTGGGCGCTCAACATCGTCAAGCAGGTCGGCAACTACGGCGAATCGTTCGACACGAATCTCAAGCCGCTCGGCTTCGAGCGCGGCCTGAACAAACTCTGGACGCAGGGCGGCCTGCTTTACGCGCCGCCGTTGCGCTAGCCCGACCCGGCCGGATTGGCCCGCACCCGGTCAGCGCTGATCCAGGGCGCACTGATCGCAGCCCTGGCGCTCGTGCTGGGGACCCCGTACTACAACCTGGCGCAGAATCTCGAAGCACGCAAAATCGCGAGCGGCTTCGCGTTCCTGGGGCGCGAAGCCGGTTTCGAGATCGGCGAAACCACCTTCTTCGCCTTCAGCGCGGCCGACAGCTACCTGCGCGCCCTCGCGGTCGGCCTTGCCAACACCTTCCGCGTCGCCGCGTTCGGCATCGTCTTCGCCACCGTGCTGGGCACGCTGCTGGGACTCGCGCGGCTGTCGCCCAACTGGCTGCTGGCGAAAATCGCCGCCGCCTACGTCGAAGTGATCCGCAACGTGCCGCTGCTGGTGCAGCTGTTCTTCTGGTACACGGTGATCTCGGACAGCCTGCCCCCGCCTGCGGAGGCGCTTCAGCCGCTGCCGAACGTATTCCTGTCAAACCGCGGCATATTTTTTCCGCTGCCCGGCGACGTCCCGGTTCTCTCGGGCTTCAACTTCACGGGCGGCGCCGCTCTCACACCCGAGTTCGCCGCGCTGCTGATCGGCCTGGTGACCTACACGGCCAGCTTCATCGCCGAAATCGTGCGCGCCGGCATCCTCTCGGTGCCGCGCGGCCAGGTCGAAGCGGCCCTGTCGCTCGGCCTGACGCAGCGCCGGGCGACGCGCTTCGTCATCCTGCCGCTGGCGCTGCGCCTGATCGTGCCCCCCATGACCAGCCAGTACCTGAACCTCACCAAGAACAGCTCGCTCGCGGTGGCGATCGGCTACCCGGACCTGGTGTCCATCGTCAACACCACCATGAACCAGACCGGCCAGTCGATCGAGGGCATCGCCATCATCATGGCCGTGTATCTCAGCATCAGCCTGGCGATCTCGGCGCTCATGAACCGGTACAACCGGCGCGTGGCGCTCAAGGGGGGAGCGCCGTGAAGTGGCTGCGCGACAACCTGTTTTCCAGCTGGCCGAGCGCGCTCACCACGCTGGCCATCCTGTGGCTGGCGGCGCGCTGGCTGCCGCCGTTTCTCGATTGGGCGCTGCTGCGCGCGGTCTGGCGGGCGCCGGATCCGGGCGCCTGCCGCGAGGCGCAGGGCGCCTGCTGGGCATTCATCGCCGAGAAGCACCGTTTCATCCTGTTCGGCACCTACCCGTTCGAGCAGCAGTGGCGCCCCGCGCTGGCGACGGCGCTGCTGATCCTGCTGTGGGTCTTTTCGTCGCTGAAAAGATCGTGGAACTGGAAGCTGCCGGTGATCTGGGCCGCCGGCCTCGCCACCATCGGCGTGCTGATGTGGGGCGGCATCCTCGGTCTGCCTTACGTGGAGAACGGGCGCTGGGGCGGGCTGATCCTCACGCTGATCCTCGCGACGTTCGGCATCGCGGCTGCGTTCCCGCTGTCGATCCTGCTGGCGCTGGGCCGGCGCTCGAGGCTGCCGGCGCTGCGCTGGATCTGCGTCGCCTATATCGAACTGATCCGCGGCGTGCCGCTGATCAGCCTGCTGTTCATGGCCTCGGTGATGCTGCCGCTGTTCCTGCCTGCCGGCGTGACCATGGACAAGCTGCTGCGCGCGCAGCTGGCGATGATCCTGTTCGCCGCCGCCTACCTGGCCGAAGTCGTACGCGGCGGACTGCAGTCGGTTGCGCGCCACCAGGGGGAATCCGCCGACGCGCTCGGGCTGTCCTGGCGGAACAAGATGCGGCTGATCGTCCTGCCGCAGGCGCTGCGCGCGGCGATCCCGCCGCTGGTGAACACCTTCATCGGCTTCTTCAAGGACACCTCGCTGGTGCTGATCATCGGCCTGTTCGATCTCCTCAGCACGGTCAAGGTCTCCCTGCAGGACCCGGCCTGGACGGGCTACGGCGTGGAGGCCTATCTGTTCGTTTCGGCGGTCTATTTCATCTTCTGCAATGCAATGTCGCGCTACAGCCAGGGCCTGGAGCGGGATCTCGCGCACGGCGCGCCGCCTCGCCTCGTCAGGGAGTCGTGATAAACTTTTTGCGCTCGCCACAGGGCACGAACAGGGGAACCACATGGGCGCAATCTTCCAATCTCTAGGCCGCACCATCACCGCGGGCATCGTCATCCTGCTGGTCATGATGGGCATCGCCGGAACGTTCGGCAAGATCGATCACGCGTGGAGCATCTTCTTCATGCGCTACCTGCACATCGCTTCGGGCGTGATGTGGATCGGCCTGCTCTGGTATTTCAATTTCGTGCAGACGCCCTCCATGCCGAAAATCCCGGACGAACAAAAGCCGGCGGTCAGCAAGGTGATCGCGCCGACCGAGCTATTCTGGTTCCGCTGGGCGACGCTGGCTACGGTCGTGACCGGGCTGCTGCTCGCGACGATGAACGGCTATGTCATGCAGGCGCTCACCTTCCAGGCGCCGGTGCAGCCCATCGGCACCGGCATGTGGCTGGCGCTGGTGATGGCGTTCAACGTCTGGTTCATCATCTGGCCGAACCAGAAAAAGGCGCTCGGCATCGTGACCGTCGAAGCCCCAGCCAAAGCCGCCGCCGCGAAAATGGCGGGCATGGCCTCCCGCTTCAACACCATGCTGTCCGTTCCGATGCTCTACTGCATGGCCGCGCAGTCGCACGGCGGCTTTTAGCCGCAACCTCCGGGTTCAGGGAAACGCGGCTTCGGCCGCGTTTCTTTTTTCTGGACTCAGAACTGGAGTTTCAGCGCGACGCGAACCTGGCGCGGCTCGCCGGGATGAACGGTAACGCCGTTCGGCACAGCCGGGCTGGTCGGGGACACTTGGAAATCCTGCCCGTAAGCGATGTCGTAGTACTGGCGGTTGAAAAGATTGAGAACGTCCAGCGCAACTACCGCACTCTGCGTGAGTTGGCGCTGTAGGCGCAGGTTGGTGACGATCGCCGAGGGCGCCCGCAGCGAGCCGTCCTGCGTGAGCGGATAGGGGCCGATGTAGCGCGTCGAAACGCCGCCTGACCAAGGTCCCAGGTTCTGCAACGTGATGCCGAACCTGCCGACCTTGCCCACTGCGTTCGGAATCCGGTCGCCGGTCTCGCCGTTGTCGTTCGGCGTCGCGTATCGCGCATGGATCCAGGCCAGGTCGGCGTCGGCGAGCAGCCAGCGGTTGGGGGTCCAGCGGTTGTTCCATTCCACGCCATAGCGCTTGCTGGCGCCGTTCGGGGAGGTGTTGCCGATGCTCGAGTCCGCGCTGAAGACGAGTTCACCATCGCTGTACAGGCTCCACAGGGCAAGCGACGACTGCAGCCCCGGGATGGCTTCGGTTCGCACGCCGATCTCCTTGCCGAGACTGCCCACCAGGGCAGGCACCGCGGACGGCGGTGGCTGGCCCGTTGACGCGTCCACTTTCTCGGTCACGCCCCGGGCATCGTTGCTGTGGAAGCCTCTGCCGGTATTGAGGAAGAACTCGGTCTTTGCCCAGGGACCGAAGATGAGCGAGAGTTTTGGAGAGAGCTTCGAGGCGGATGCGCTGCCGGTATTCTGGGGGATCGTCAGCGCATCGACGTTCATGTTGATCCTGTCGCTGCGTATTCCGGCCACGCTGCGCAGCCAGGGGGTCCAGAAGGTC
>CAZPNH010000041.1:0-8704 GCA_964587635.1 uncultured Bordetella sp. | reverse complement strand
TCACCGTTGAGCCGGACGCGGGCGCCTAGGTTTTTTTGCTAGACGCCCCCGCCGGATCCCTCCGCAGGGCCTCGGACCAGGCCGCTGCCGTCCTCGTCTGCCTCGATTTCGGCGACGAGGGCTACGAGGAAGGCGTTGCGGAGATCACGCGGCTGGCCGAAAGCGCCGGTGCGCGGCGCAGCCGGGTGGTGCGCGGCCGGCGCCAGCGGCCCGATGCCCGGCTCTACGCGGGCAGCGGCAAGGTGGTGGAAATCGGCCTCGCCGCGGACGCGCTGAACGCCGCGACCGTGATCTTCAACCACACGCTGTCGCCGGGCCAGCAGCGCAACCTCGAGAAGGAACTCGGCCGCCGGGTGCTCGACCGCACCGAACTGATCCTGCTCATCTTCGCGCAGCGGGCGAAAACCAGCGAGGGCAAGCTGCAGGTGGAACTGGCGCAGCTCGAGCACCTGTCGACGCGCCTGGTGCGCGGCTGGACCCACCTGGAGCGCCAGCGCGGCGGCCTCGGCAAGACCGGCGGCCCGGGCGAGAAGCAGATCGAGCTCGACCGCCGCTATATCGCCAAGCGCGTCGGGGTATTGAAGGAAAAACTGGTGGAACTGCAAAAACAGCGAACGGTCCGGCGGCGTGCCCGCAGCCGGGGCGACGTGTTCTCGGTTTCCCTGGTGGGCTACACCAACGCGGGCAAGTCCACGCTGTTCAACGCGCTGACGCACCCGAGCGCGGACGCCTACGTGGCCGACAAGCTGTTCGCCACGCTCGACACGACGACCCGGAAAATCTGGCTCGAAGGCGCCGGCCAGGTGGTGCTCTCTGACACCGTCGGTTTCGTGCGCGACCTGCCGCACGGGCTGGTGGCGGCGTTCCGCGCCACGCTGGAGGAAACGGTGCGCGCCGACCTGCTGCTGCACGTGGTGGACAGCGCGTCGCCCGGCCGCGAGCGCGAAACCGGGGACGTGAACAAGGTGCTGGCCGAGATCGGCGCCGAGGCGATTCCGCAGCTGCTGGTGTGGAACAAGATCGACGCCGGCGTTCTCCAGGCGGGCGCGCAGCGAGACGAATATGGTAGGATTTGCCGCGTTTTCGTGAGCGGGCGCACGGGTGCGGGAATCGCCGGATTGCGCGCCGCGATCGCCGAAGCAGTGGAGCCGCCGAAGCAGGCTGCCGTTTTCCCGGACAGATCCTCCAACCCTTCTCCAGAACTGAGTTTGTAATGTCGCTGAACGACCCGAACTGGGGCCGCGGGGGCGGAAACCGCCCGGGCGGAGGCAACCAGGGCCCGCCCGACCTCGATGAGCTCTGGCGCAACTTCAACCGCAAGCTGAACGACCTGTTCGGCAAGCGCGGCGGCGGTGGCGTCGAGCCGCCTTCGCGCATGCCGTCGAACGCGCGCATGGGCGGCGGCGCCGGCATCATCCTCTTCGTCATCATCGCGATATGGCTGTCGACCGGTTTCTACATCGTGGTGGAGGGCCAGCGCGGGGTGGTGCTCACGTTCGGCAAATTTTCCGAGGAAACCGGCTCGGGACTGCGCTGGCATTTTCCGTGGCCCATCCAGTCGCACGAACTCGTCAATCTGGCTCAGGTCCGGAGCGTTGAAGTCGGCTACCGCGGCAATGTCAAGACCAAGGTGGCCAAGGAGTCGCTGATGCTGACCGACGACGAGAACATCGTCGACGTGCAGATCGCCGTCCAGTACACGGTGAAAGACGCGAAGGACTATTTGTTCAGCAACCGCAAACCGGACGACAGCGTGCTGCAGGCGGCCGAAACGGCACTGCGCGAGGTGGTGGGCAAGAACAAGATGGATTTCGTGCTCAACCAGGGCCAGGAAATCGCCACGCGCTCCGCGCCCCTGATGCAGGAGATCCTGGACCGCTACAAGACCGGCATCCTGATCAGCAAAGTCAACATGCAGAACGCGCAGCCGCCTGAGCAGGTGCAGGCGGCGTTCGACGATCAGCAGAAGGCGAGTCAGGACCGCGAGCGCCTGAAGAACGACGGCCAGTCGTATTTCAACGACGTCGTGCCCAAAGCGCGCGGCGTGGCGTCGCGGCTGCTGCTTGAGGCGGAAGGATACAAGCAGCGCGTCATCGCCACTGCCGAAGGCGACGCCTCGCGCTTCAAGCAGGTGCTGACGGAGTACTCGAAGGCGCCCGCGGTGACGCGCGAGCGGATCTACCTGGACACGATGCAGCAGATCATGAGCAGCACTTCGAAGGTAATGCTGGACTACAAGGGCGGCGGCAACCTGCTGTACCTGCCGCTGGACAAGCTGATGCAGCAGGGCGCCGTGCAGTTCGCCGATCCGGCGGTCACGCGGCCGCCGCAGGCCCCGGATCCGGTGCCCGCGCCGGAAGCCATGCCGCGCTCCCGCGAATCGCTGCGCGAGCGCGAGCGGGGGGAGCGCCCATGAAGGTGCTGGGGCCCGTCGTCGCCGTACTGATAGCTATCGTGCTTCTGGCGAGTTCGTCACTGTTTACGGTCGATCAGCGCCAGAACGCCATCGTGTTCCAGCTGGGTGAGGTGAAGGAAGTGATCACCGAGCCGGGACTGCACGCCAAGTGGCCGCTGCTGCAGAACGTGCGCTTTTTCGATACCCGCATCCTTACGCAGGACGATCCGGATCCGCAGCGCTTCATCACGTCCGAGAACAAGCCCGTCCGCGTTGATGCTTTCGTCAAATGGCGCATCGTTGACGTCAAGCAGTACTACATCTCTGCGGGCGACGAACGCAGCGCGGTGAATCGCATCAACCAGACGGTAAACGGCCTGCTGCGCGAAGAGATCGGCAAGCGTACTGTGCACGACGTGGTGTCGGGGGAGCGCGACAACGTCATGAGCGCCGTGCGCGAGCGCATGAATGAGGATGCGCGGAAGATCGGGGTCGCCATCGTGGACGTGCGGCTCAAGCGGGTAGACCTGCCGGACGAGGTTAGCGCGGACGTTTACCGCCGCATGGAATCCGAGCGCAAACGCGTCGCCTCCGAGTTGCGTTCCACCGGGTCCGCTGACGCCGAGCGCATCCGCGCCGACGCTGAGAAGCAGCGTGAGGTCATTCTCGCCGAGGCATACCGCGACGCGCAGAAGACCAAGGGCGACGGCGATGCCAAGGCTTCCGCCACCTACGCGCAGGCGTTCTCGCAGAACCCCGAGTTCTATTCCTTCTACCGCTCGATGGAGGCCTACAAGGCCAGCTTCCGCAGCAAGTCCGACCTGCTGCTGCTCGAGCCGAACTCGGACTTCTTCAAGTACCTGCGGGACGCGGCCGGAAAATCCGGCGGCAGGAAATGATGGGCCATGTGGATCACGCTCCTCATGGCGTTCGGCCTCGTGCTGGTGATCGAGGGCCTGCTGCCGTTCCTCGCGCCTGACATCTGGCGCGAGACCTTCCGCCGCCTGATGGCGCTCTCCGACGGCCAGATCCGCTTCTTCGGCCTGACTTCCATGATCGTCGGGCTCGCGCTGCTTCTCCTGGCCAACTGGTGACCGCCATGCGCTGGCTGCTTCCCGAGCACATCGAAGACATCCTGCCCGCCGAGGCGGCGCGCATCGAGTTCCTGCGCCGCGCGATCCTGGACCTGCTCTTCGACCATAAATACGAGCTGGTCATGCCGCCGCTGGTCGAGTTCACCGACTCGCTGCTGACCGGCACCGGGCACGACCTCGACCTGCGCACCTTCAAGCTGGTGGACCAGCTCTCGGGCCGCATGATGGGCGTGCGCGCCGACATCACGCCGCAGGTGGCGCGCATCGACGCGCACCTGCTCAACCGCAGGGGCGTGACGCGCCTGTGCTACTGCGGCAGCGTGCTGCACGCACGGCCGCAGACACCCGGGGCGACGCGCGAGCCGATCCAGATCGGCGCGGAAATAT
This sequence comes from uncultured Bordetella sp., assembly GCA_964587635.1. Taxonomy (GTDB): domain Bacteria; phylum Pseudomonadota; class Gammaproteobacteria; order Burkholderiales; family SG8-39; genus RBG-16-66-20. The sequence continues at coordinate 4,828 of CAZPNH010000041.1, read as the reverse complement.
TCGGCCACGCCGGCATCGCCAGCGACCTGGAGATCCAGAGCCTGCTGTGCCAGGCGCTCGCCGCGGCGGGCGTCAGGGGCGCGCGCATGGACGTCGGGCACGTCGCGGTATTCCGCTCGCTGGTGCAGGCGGCGGGCATCGGCCATGAACTCGAAGTGGAATTGTTCGAGGCCTTGCAGAAGAAGGACCTTGCCGCCCTGAAGGTCCTGACGAGGCGCACGGACGCGAAAACGCGGGCCGCGCTGCTGCTGTTGCCGGACCTGTATGGCGGCGCCGACGTGCTGGAGGCCGCGGAACGGAAATTGCCGAAGCTGCCCGAACTGCACAAGGCGCTGGCCACCCTGCGGGCCCTGGCGAAAGCCTGCCCCATCCCGGTCAGCTTCGACCTGGCGGAGCTGCGCGGCTACCACTACCACTCGGGCGTGGTGTTCGACGCCTATTGCGACGGCGTCGGCGGCACCGCATCTGTCCTGATTGCGCGCGGCGGGCGCTACGACGAGGTCGGCAAGGCCTTCGGCCGGCCGCGCGCGGCGACCGGGTTTTCCATCGAGCTGCGGAGTCTGGCGAGCGTGCCGGTTTCGAAAACATCCCGGAAGAAATCTCCCAAATGAAAACCGCGCGCAACGTCGTCGTCGTCGGCACCCAGTGGGGCGACGAGGGCAAGGGCAAGATCGTCGACTGGCTCACCGACCGCGCGCAGGGCGTGGTGCGCTTCCAGGGCGGCCACAACGCCGGCCACACGCTGGTGATCGGCGGCAAGAAGACCGTGCTGCACCTGATCCCGTCGGGGATCCTGCGCGGCGACGTGGACTGCTTCATCGGCAACGGCGTGGTGCTGTCTCCGGATGCGCTGCTCTCAGAAATGGACGAGCTGGAGGCCGCCGACGTGAAGGGCGTGGTGGCGCGCCTGTGCATTTCGGAAGCCTGTCCGCTGATCCTGCCGTACCACGCCGCGCTCGACCGCGCACGCGAGGCGAGGCGCGGCGAGCAGAAGATCGGCACCACCGGCCGCGGCATCGGCCCGGCCTACGAGGACAAGGTGGCGCGGCGCGCGGTGCGGCTGCAGGACCTGCTCAACCCCGAGCGCTTCGCGAAGAAGCTGAAGGAAGTGCTCGAGTTCCACAACTTCGTGCTCGAGCATTTTCACAAGTCCGAAAAAGTCGATTTCAACAAGACCCTGGATGAAACGCTCGCGCTCGCGCCGCGCCTGGTGCCGCTGGTGGCCGACGTGCCGCGCGCGCTCTACCACGCCAACAAGGCGGGCAAGAACCTGCTGTTCGAAGGCGCGCAGGGCTCGCTGCTGGACATCGATCACGGCTCCTATCCTTTCGTGACCTCGTCGAATTGCGTCGCCGGGGCCGCGGCTGCGGGCGCCGGCATCGGGCCGATGCACCTGCATTACGTGCTGGGCATCACCAAGGCCTACAGTACGCGCGTCGGCGAAGGGCCGTTCCCCACCGAGCTGTCGGACGACATCGGCGAGCGCCTGCGCCAGCGCGGCCAGGAATTCGGCGCCACCACCGGGCGCCCGCGGCGCACCGGCTGGTTCGACGCCGCGGCGCTCAAGCGCTCCATCCAGCTGAACGGCGTGTCGGGCCTGTGCATCACCAAGCTGGACGTGCTGGACGGCGCCGAGACGCTGAAAATCTGCGTGGGCTACAAGGTGGACGGCAAGATGAACGACATCCTGCCGGTGGGCGCCGAGGAACTGGCGCTGTGCGTGCCGGTGTACGAGGAAATGCCGGGCTGGCAGGAGAGCACGGTCGGCGTGAAGGCGCACGACAAGCTGCCGAAAGCGGCGCGCGATTACCTGGCGCGCATCGAGTCGCTGTGCGGCGTTCCCATCGACATGATTTCCACCGGGCCCGACCGCGACGAAACCATCGTGCGGCGCCATCCCTTCGACGCAAGCTGACGCGGGCCTACTTTTCCTTCCCTTCCCAGTGGAAGCGGTGGAGGATGCGGTGCAGGAGCGGCACCAGCAGCAGGCCCGCGACGATGAGGAACACCAGTCCCGCGTAGAGCGCATAGCAGCCCGCGAACAGCTTGCCGCCGGCCGTCACCGGATTGTTCACCGGCCCCATGCCGCCGAGCAGCATGGCCGAATTCAGGAACGCGTCCAGCCAGGACAGGTTTTCGAAGAACACGTAGCCGGCCATGCCCAGGGCGAGGGACAGCAGCGTCAATGCGAGCGCAAAGGCCGCGTGGCGGGCCACCCGCCTGGCGAATTCCTCGGGCGAGATGGGGCGCTGGCTGCGGGTTTCAAACATGGCCGGTTACTCCGTGAGCGCCTTCTCGATGCGGCGGTCGGGCACCAGCCACATGATCGCCACCGCGACGTAAATCGCGCAGGCGATCCACGTGTTGACGAAGGCCAGCGGAATCGCCACCGCGTAGAGCACGATCGAGATCTTGCCCTTGAAATCCGTGCCCAATGCTGCCGCCAGCAGCGGGTTCCTGCCGCGGCGCGTCAGCGCGAGGACCAGGATGGCGTAGGCGATCGCCGCCATCAGCAGCACCACGCCGTAGGTGGCGACCGGCCAGGGCGAAAAGTGGTTCTCGCCCATCCAGCCGGCGGTGAACGGAAACATCGACAGCCAGAACAGCAGGTGCAGGTTGGCCCACAGCACCCGGCCGTCCACCTGCTTCACCGCGTGCAGCATGTGGTGGTGGTTGTTCCAGTAGATGCCCACGAAGATGAAGCTCAGCACGTAGCAGAGGAACACCGGCACGAGCGGCGCCAGGTCGGCCATTGCGGTGCCATGCGGCACCTTCAGCTCCAGCACCATGATGGTGATGGCGACGGCGAGCACGCCGTCGCTGAAGGCTTCAAGCCGGTTTTTGTTCATTAATGGATTACACTGGTGCCGAGGAAGGGACTCGAACCCCCACAGTGTTGCCACCGCTAGGACCTGAACCTAGTGCGTCTACCAATTCCGCCACCTCGGCAAGGGGGCGAATTTTAGGGTCCCAACCCACGTATGTCAAAGAAGAAAAACAAAAATTCCCCACGGCCGCCGGTTGCGGCGCCCGAATCCCTCGGCCGCGAGATTCTCGCGGCGCTGGAACGCGCCGGCGCGCCGCTCACGCGCAATGAATTGATGGCCGGGATCCCCGGCAACGGCCGCGAGCGCGCGGCCGCGCTGGCCGAACTGGAGCGCGCCGGGCAGGTGGTGCAGAACCGCGCCGGCAGCTTCCTCATCGCCAAGCGCATCGCGGTGATCGCCGGGCGCATCGAAGGCCATCGCGACGGGCACGGCTTCCTCATCCCGGACGAGCCCGGTCCGCAGGTGTTCCTGCCGCCGCCGGAGATGCGCCTGGTCATGCACGGCGACCGCGCCTCGGTGCGCGTCACCGGCCAGGACCCGCGCGGCCGTCCCTCGGGAACTATCGTGGAAGTGCTGGCGCGCGCCAACCGGCGCATCGTCGGCCGCCTGCACATGGAGCACGGCGTGCTGTTCCTGGTGCCCGAAGACCGCCGCATCGCCACCGACATCCTGATCCCGCCGAACGAAACCGGGCGCGCCAAGCCGGGGCAGGTGGCCACCATCGAGCTGGTGGCGCAGCCTTCCAAGCACTCGCAGCCCATCGGCAAGGTGGTGGAAGTGCTGGGCGGCTACACCGATCCGGGCATGGAAATCGAGATCGCGCTGCGCAAGTTCGACCTGCCGCACGAATTTTCCAAGAAGGCGATGGCGCTCGCGAAGGCGATGCCGGATGAAGTGCGCGCCGAAGATTGGAAGGACCGCGCCGGCGCGGGGGGCCGCCGGGATCTGCGCGACCTGCCGTTCGTCACCATCGACGGCGAAACCGCCAAGGACTTCGACGACGCGGTCTACGCGGCGCGCGAAGGCAAGGGGTTCAGGCTCAAGGTGGCGATCGCCGACGTGAGCCATTACGTGCGCCCGGGCGACGCGCTCGACGAGGATGCGCGCGAGCGCGGCACTTCGGTGTACTTCCCGCGCCGCGTGATCCCCATGCTGCCCGAGAAGCTCTCCAACGGGCTGTGCTCGCTCAACCCGAACGTGGACCGCCTGGCGATGGTCTGCGACATGGCCATCGGCCCCAACGGCAAGGTGGCGCGCTACGAGTTCTACGCGGCGGTGTTCCGTTCCAAGGCGCGGCTGACCTACACCGGCGTGTGGGAAATGATCTCCAAGGGCCGGGCCGACGAGAACCTGAAGACGCTCTACGAGGTCTACAAGGTGCTGGCGGAGGAACGCAGCCGGCGCGGCGCCATCGACTTCGAATCCGTCGAGACGAAAATGCAGTTCGATGCCAACGGCAAGATCGAGCGCATCGTGCCGGAGCCGCGCAACGAGGCGCACCGCCTCATCGAGGAGTGCATGCTGGCGGCCAACGTCTGCGCCGGCAATTTCCTCTCCGAGCACGGCCACCCGGTGCTCTACCGCGTGCACGACGTGCCCGCGCCGGAAAAAGTGTCCGCGCTGCGCAGCTTCCTCGCCGAACTCGGCCTCGCGCTGCCGGGGGGCGAGAAACCCACGCCCAAGGACTACGCGGAGCTGCTGCGCAAAATCAAGCCGCGGCCGGATTTCTCGCTGCTGCAGACGATCCTGCTGCGCTCGCTCAAGCAGGCGGTCTACACGCCGGAGAACCTGGGCCATTTCGGCCTCGCGTTCGACGCTTACGCGCACTTCACCTCGCCGATCCGCCGCTATCCCGACCTGCTGGTGCATCGCGCCATCAAGGCGGTGCTCGCCAACCGCAAATACGAGGGCGTGGACTGGGCCGAGCTCGGGCGCCACTGCTCCGAGACCGAGCGCCGCGCCGACGACGCCAGCCGCGACGTCGAGAACTGGCTGAAGTG
>CAZPNH010000040.1:0-8833 GCA_964587635.1 uncultured Bordetella sp. | reverse complement strand
AAATCCACGCGGTGCTGAAGCAGGCCAACTACGACCTCGGCAAACACCAGTTCAACACCGTGGCCTCGGCGGCAATGAAAATACTGAACGCCCTGGAAAAGCTGCCCGGCGCGAAGAACGACACCACGAAAGAAGGCTTGTCGATCCTGCTGCGGCTGCTGTCGCCGATCACCCCGCACGTCTGCCACGCGCTGTGGCGCGACCTGGGCTTCGGCGAGGACGTGATGACGGCGCCCTGGCCGGAGCCGGACCCGGCCGCCCTCGAGCAGGACGAAATCGACTACGTGGTGCAGGTCAACGGCAAAACGCGCGGCAGCGCGAAAGTGCCGAAATCCGCCGACCAGAAGACCGCCGAAAGCATGGCGGCCGAAGCCGTAAAGAAGTACATTGACGGCAAAGCCATCCGCAAAATCATCATCGTGCCCGGCCGCCTGATCAACATCGTCGCCTGATGCGCCTCGCTCTCGCATTCCTTGTCGCTTTCACCCTCGCCGGCTGCGGTTTCCAGCTGCGCGGCACCGCCGCGCTGCCCTTCGACACGCTCTACATGCCGAGCGCGACGGGCGGCATCGCGCTCGACCTGAAGCGCAACATCCAGTCCGGCACGCACACCAAGGTGATCGACGACCCGAAGAAGGCCGACGCCGTGCTGGAATTCACCCAGGAGACGCGCCAGAAGGTGATCCTGTCGCTGGCCGCCACCGGGCGCGTGAGCGAATACCAGCTGGTGTACCGCGTGGGCTTCCGCGTGCACGACAGCAAGGGCGCCGAGTTCCTGCCGCTCAACACCATCGAGCTCAAGCGCGACGTCACCTTCAACGACTCCGTGGTGCTCTCCAAGGAACTGGAAGAAGCGAATCTCTACCGCGACATGCAGTTCGACATGGTGCGGCAGATCATGCGGCGCCTCGAGTCGGCGCACGCGCCGAAACCCGCAGAGCAATAGTCCCTTTGCGCGCCGAGCAGCTCGAAGCGCAGCTCGCCAACGCGCAAGCGCGTTCAACACCTTCGCTGGCCAGCCTTTACCTCATCCACGGCGACGAGCCGCTGCTCGCGCTGGAATCGGCCGACGCCATCCGCGCCGCCGCGCGCAAACAGGGCTGCGAGGAGCGCGACGTGCTCACCGCCGAGCGCGGCTTCGACTGGAGCGAGCTCGTGCAGGCGGGCGCGAGCCAGTCGCTGTTCGGCGGCCGCAAGCTCGTCGAGCTGCGCATTCCCACGGGCAAACCCGGCACGCAGGGCGCCGCGGCAATACAAGCCTATTGCGAGCGCCTCGGCAAGGAGAACGTCACCATCGTGACGCTGCCGCGCCTGCGCAAGGACGACCAGAATTCGCGCTGGTTCCAGGCGCTCTCGGGCGCGGGCGTGGTGGTCGACATCTATCCGGTCGAGCGCGCGCGGCTGCCCGAATGGATCGGCGCACGCCTCGCGCGCCAGGGGCAGCGCGCCTCGCCCGAAGCGCTCGGTTTTCTCGCCGACCGCGTGGAAGGCAACCTGCTCGCCGCGCACCAGGAAGTGCAGAAGCTCGGCCTGCTGCTGCCCAAAGGCGAACTCTCCGCCGAGCAGGTGAACGACGCGGTGGCGAACGTGGCGCGCTACGACGCCAAGGACTGCGCCGCCGCGCTGCTCTCGGGCGACGCCGCGCGCTACGTGCGCGTGCTCGACGGCCTGCGCGGCGAGGGCGAGTCGACGGTGCTCATCCTCTGGACGCTCGCCGAGGAACTGCGCGCGCTCGCGCGCATCCAGCAGGGGCTGGAAGCCGGCCGCCCGCTGGAACAGCTGCTGCGCGAAAACCGCGTCTGGGGCGAGCGCCAGGGGCTGGTGAAAGCGGCGGCGCGGCGCTACCCGCGCGCGGCGCTCGAGCGGGCACTCGCGCACGCGGCACGCGTGGACCGCGCCGCCAAGGGCGTCGGGCCCGGCGAGCCCTGGGATGAGCTCGTCAGGCTGGGGTTAGAATTGCTCAAATGAGAGCGAAACCGCACGCGCAGGTTCCGAGCACGTCGGTTGACCTTGCCGCCACCATGCGCGACATGGGTATCGCCGCGCGGGCCGCGGCGCGCGAGCTCGCGCGCGCCAACACCGAGGTCAAGGACCGCGCACTGCGCGCGATGGCGGCGGAAATCCGCGCGCAGGCCGCCCGGCTGCTGGAGGCGAACCGCGCCGACGTCGAGCAGGCCCGGAAAGAAAAGCGCGACGCCGCCTTCGTCGACCGCCTCACGCTCACGCCCGCGTCCATCGAGCAGATGGCCGAAGGCCTGGAGGACATCGCCGCGCTCGCCGACCCGGTCGGCGAGATCACCGGCATGGTACGGCGCCCGACCGGCATCGAAGTCGGCCGCATGCGCGTACCGCTGGGCGTCATCGGCATCGTTTACGAGTCGCGGCCCAACGTGACGGCGGATGCCGCCGGCCTGTGCCTCAAGGCGGGCAACGCCTGCATCCTGCGCGGCGGCTCCGAAGCGCTGCATTCCAACCAGGCGATCGCCGCCTGCGTGCGCGCTGGACTGAAAACCGCCGGGCTGCCCGAGGCCGCGGTGCAGGTCGTGGCGACCGCCGACCGCGCCGCCGTGGGCCATCTCATCACCATGAACGACTACGTAGACATCATCGTGCCGCGCGGCGGCAAGGAACTCATCGAGCGGCTGTCGCGCGAATCGAAAATCCCGATGATCAAGCACCTGGACGGCGTCTGCCACCTGTATGTGGACGACCGCGCCGACCCGGAGATGGCGGTGCGCCTCGCCGACAACGCCAAGACGCAGCGCTACGGCACCTGCAACACCCTGGAAACCCTGCTGGTGGCGGAAGGCATTGCTGCGAAGGTTTTGCCTTTGATCGGTTCCATCTATAAGAACAAAAATGTTGAAATGCGCGGCGATGAAGCCACGCGCAAGCTCGTCAAGGACGCAAAACCCGCCACCGAAAAGGACTACTACACCGAGTGGCTGGCGCCCATCGTCTCGATCCGCGTGGTGAAGGGCCTGGACGAGGCCATCGCGCACATCGCCAAGTACGGCTCGCAGCACACCGACGCCATCGTCACGGCCGACAAGGCGCGCGCCGACCGCTTCCTGCGCGAAGTGGATTCGAGCTCGGTGATCGTCAACGCCTCCACGCGCTTCGCCGACGGCTACGAGTACGGCCTGGGCGCCGAGATCGGCATCTCGACCGACAAGCTGCACGCGCGCGGGCCCGTCGGCCTGGAGGGCCTGACGACGCAGAAGTACGTCGTGCTCGGGCACGGGGAAATCAGGTCTTAGTGGCAAGGCCGGTCGGCATCCTCGGCGGCACCTTCGATCCTGCCCACAACGCGCATCTCGCGATCGCCCGCGCCGCGGCTGCCGCCCTGCGGCTGGAAAAAATCCTCTGGCTGCCGACCGGGGCGCCGCCCTACCGCCCTGCGCCCGTCGCCCCGGCGGCGCACCGCGCGGCGATGCTGAAGCTCGCGGTCGCGGGCGAGCCGCGCTATGAGGTGGACGGGCGGGAGCTCGCGCCCGGCGCGAGCGGATTCACCTACGACTCCGTCCAGGCCCTGCGGGAACAAAACCCGCATGCCGCGTTCACACTGCTGATGGGCGCGGACCAGTACGAAAAGCGCGAATCCTGGCACCGCTGGCGGGACCTTTTGAAGATCTGCCGCATCGCCGTCATTGAACGGCCCGATCATAAAAAACCGGAAGGAGACATCATTCACATTCCCATGGCACCCCTCGCGATTTCCGCAAGCGACATCCGCGCCCGCATCGCGCGCAATGAAGACGTTTCCGCGATGCTTCCCGCGCCGGTCCTCGGCTACATCCGCGAACATGGGCTGTACCGCTGATGGATATCCGCATAAAGGAACGCGCCGTCGTCGAAGCGCTCGAAGACGTCAAGGGCCGCGACATCGTGGTCTACAACACCGCGCGCCAGACCGCCTACTTCGAGCGCGTGGTGATCGCGAGCGGCGACTCCAACCGCCAGGTGAACGCGCTGGCGGTCAACGTGCAGGAGCGCCTCAAGGCGCTGGGCGCGAAAATCGTCGGCGTCGAGGGCCGCCGCAACGGCGAATGGGTGCTGGTCGACCTGGGCGACGTGGTGGTCCACGTCATGCACCCGGCGGTGCGCAGCTTCTACAACCTGGAAGAGCTCTGGGGCGGCAAGGAAGTGAACGTGAAGCCGAAAGCGAAAGCAAAACCCAGGAAAAAGGCGAAGGCGAAGGCAAAACCCGCCGCCAGGCGCCCCGCCCGTGGCAAGACTGCAGCTCCTCGCCGTCGCAAATAAGCTGCCGGCCTGGGCCGAGGCGGCCCGCGACCAGTACCTGGAGCGCATGCCGCGCGGCTACGAAGTGAAGCTGGTGCAGCTCAAGCCCCGGGAAGGCGCGAAACTGCGCGGGAAAATCCCGCGCAACATGCGCGTGGTCGCGCTCGATGAGCGCGGCAAGGACCTCACCACCCGCCAGTTCGCGGCGCTGCTCGCCGAGCCCACCGCCTTCGTCATCGGCGGCGCCGACGGCCTGGATGCGGCGATCAAGAAGGACGCCGCCCTGCTGCTGCGCCTGTCTTCGCTCACGCTGCCGCACGCGCTCGCGCAGCTGATGCTGTGCGAGCAGCTTTACCGCGCCGCAACGCTGCTCACGGGGCATCCGTACCACAGGGATTAGCCTTAAACTTCGCGGTCCCGTGATTACCCAGATCGACCGCAGCATCTATTTGGCCTCGCGCAGCCCGCGCCGGCGCGAGCTGCTGTCGCAGATCGGCGTGCGCTTCCACATGCTCCTCTTCCGCGACAAGCCCGAGACCGATCCGGAACTGGACGAGGCGGTGCTGCCGGGCGAAGCGCCGGGCGTCTACGTCGAACGCGTGGCGCGCGCCAAAGCGCAGGCCGGCTGGCGGCGCCTCGAGCAGCGCAACCTGCCGCGCGCGGCGGTGCTGGCGGCCGACACCACGGTCGCGCTCGGCGAGCGCATCCTCGGCAAGCCGGCCGACCGGCGCGAGGCCGCCGACATGCTCGCCGCCCTCTCCGGGCGGCGGCACCAGGTGCTGACCGCCGTGGTGCTCAAGTACGACGCGCAGATCGAGAGCGCGACATCAGTGTCCGAGGTCAGCTTCAGGACCCTCTCCGGCGACGACATCCGGCAGTACGTCGCCACGGGGGAGTGCGACGACAAGGCGGGCGCCTACGCGATCCAGGGGCGCGCCGCGCAGTTCGTCACCGGATTGCAGGGCAGTTTCTCCGGCGTCATGGGCCTGCCCCTGTTCGAGACCGCCGCGCTGCTGGAGCGCATGGGTGCGCAACGTGAACGACGAAATCCTCGTTAACATCACGCCGCAGGAAACGCGCGTCGCGGTGCTCGCCGCCGGGCAGGTGCAGGAGCTGGTGGTCGAGCGCGCGGCCAGCCGCGGCCTGGTCGGCAACATCTACATGGGGCGCGTGGCGCGCGTGCTGCCCGGCATGCAGTCCGCGTTCGTCGAAATCGGCCTGGAGCGCGCCGCCTTTCTTCACGTCGCGGATATCTGGGAACACAGGAAAACAGGCGAAGAACCCGGCAAGCCCATCGAAAAAATCCTCGCGGAGGGCCAGCCGGTGATGGCGCAGGTGCTCAAGGACCCGATCGGCACCAAGGGCGCGCGTCTGTCGACACAGCTGTCGATCGCCGGCCGGCTGCTGGTCTACCTGCCGCTGGATCCGCACATCGGCATCTCGCAGCGCATCGAGGACGAGGCCGGGCGCGCGGCGCTGCGTGGGAAGCTCAAGGAGCTCATCCCCGCCGAGGAAAAAGGCGGCTTCATCCTGCGCACGCTCGCCGAGAGCGCGAGCGAGGATGAGTTGCGCGCCGACATCGAATACCTGCGCAACCTCTGGCGCGACGTGCGCGAACGCTCGCTGGGCGCGCAGCCGCCCAAGCTCGTCTACCAGGACCTGTCGCTCGCGCAGCGCGTGCTGCGCGACATGGCGACCGACGGCACCGCGGTGGTGCGCGTCGACTCGCGCGAAAACCACCAGAAGCTGGACGCCTTCGCGCAGGCCTACATGCCGCGGCTGCGCGGCAAGCTGGAGCACTACACCGGCGAGCGGCCGCTGTTCGACGTCTACAACGTCGAGCAGGAAATCGAGAAGGCGCTCGCGCGCCGCGTGGATCTCAAATCCGGCGGCACGCTGGTCATCGACCAGACCGAGGCCATGACCACGATCGACGTCAACACCGGCGGCTTCGTCGGCCAGCGCAACTTCGACGACACCGTGTTCAAGACCAACCTCGAGGCGGCCCAGGCGATCGCGCGCCAGCTGCGGCTGCGCAACCTGGGCGGCATCATCGTCGTCGACTTCATCGACATGGAATCCGAGCAGCACCGCGCCGCGGTGCTGGAGGAATTTCGCCGCGCGCTCGCGCGCGACCGCACGCGCATGACCGTGAGCGGCTTCACCGCGCTCGGCCTCGTGGAAATGACGCGCAAGCGCACGCGCGAGTCGCTCGCGCACGTGCTGTGCGAGCCCTGCGCCGCCTGCGCCGGCCGCGGCCAGTTGAAAACCGCGCGCACGCTGTGCTACGAGATCCTGCGCGAAATCCTGCGCGAAGCGCGCGCCTTCAACGCGCGCGAGTTCCGCGTGCTCGCCTCCCAGCCGGTGTGCGACCTGTTCCAGGAAGAGGAATCGGGCGCGCTCGCCATGCTCTGCGACTTCATCGGCAAGCCGGTGTCGGTGCAGGTCGAGACCGGTTATTCTCAAGAGCAATACGACATCGTGCTCCTATGACCGACATCTGCTTCACCCCGGCAAAAAAATTGGCGCAGCTTATCCGCCGCCGCAAACTTTCCGCGACGGAGGTAATGCGGGCCTTCATCGCGCAGATCGAGCGCGTGAACCCGAAGGTCAATGCGATCGTCACTTTTCTGCCCGAACTTGCTCTTTCCGGCGCAAAAAAATTTGATAAGAATTTCAGAACCAATAAATCCAAACCCCTGGCCGGCCTGCCGATCGCCTACAAGGACAACGTGCCGACGCGCGGCATCCGCACCACCTCCGGCTCGCCCGTCTACAAGGACCACGTGCCGAAGGAGAACCACGTCATCGTGGACCGACTGTCGGCGGCCGGCGCGATCACGCTCGGCAAGACCAACCTGCCTGAATTCGCCGCGGGCAGCCACACCTTCAACCTGGTGTTCGGCGCCACGCTCAACCCCTACGACCTGGGCAAGAGCGCCGGCGGCTCCTCGGGCGGCGCCGCCGCCGCGGTCGCGGCGGGCATGCTGCCTTTCGCCGACGGCGGCGACCTCGCCGCCTCGCTGCGCAATCCCGGCAATTTCTGCAATGTGGTCGGCTTCCGCCCGTCGCCCGGCCGCGTGCCGCACTGGCCCTCGCCGAATGCCTGGAACACGCTCGGCGTGCTGGGGCCGATCGCGCGCACCGTCGAAGACGCCGCGTTCCTGCTCTCCGCCATGGCAGGTCCCGATCCGAGGGCGCCGACGTCAATTTCCGAACCGGGTTCGGTATTTTCGAAGTCCCTGAACCGGAAATTCAAGAACGTTCGCGTCGCCTGGAGCAGGAATCTCGGCGGCCTGCCGATGGACCCGCGCGTCACCGCCGTGCTCGAGAAGCAAAGGAAAGTGTTCAAGGACCTCGGCTGCATCGTCGAGGAAGCCGAGCCGGATTTCTCTGGCGCGACGGAGGCCTTCGAAACCCTGCGCGCGGTCGCCTTCGTGCAGAACTACGGCGAGCTGGTGAAGACGCGCCGCCGCGAGGTGAAGGACTCGATCATCTGGAACGTCGAGCAGGGGCTCAGGCTCGCGCCGGAGCAGATCGCGCGCGCCGACAGCCTGCGCAACGCGCTCTTCCACCGCATGCGCGTGTTCCTCGAGCGCCATGAATTCCTGCTCTGCCCCGTGAACCAGCTGCCGCCGTTCCCCGCGGAGCTGGAATACCCGACGCAGATCGCCGGCGAAACGCTGGGCAACTACCTCGACTGGATGAAGAGCTGCTACTACATCACCATCACCAGCCACCCGGCGATCTCGGTGCCGGCGGGATTCACCGCCGACGCGCCGCCGCTGCCGGTCGGCCTGCAGATCGTCGGCCGCTACCGCGACGACTTCGGCGTGCTGCAGCTCGCGCACGCATTCGAGCAGCAAACCAGGGCATGGCAGCAGCGTCCGCCCATCGCGACCGCCTAGGCCTCGAGCTCAGCGCCGCGAACGGCGAAGCCGCGCGCGCGTTCGACGACACGGTGTGGGCCTACGTCGGCTTCTCGCGCGAGCCGGGGGTTCCGCTCAAGCGCGCGCTGCAGGCGGATCCCGCGATGCCGATGGCGCTCTGCCTGCAGGGCTACTTCCTGCATTTGATGGGCTTGCCGGCGCTCGCTGCCAAAGCGAAAGGCATGCACGCATCGGTATTGAAGGTCAAGGACACCAACGCCAGGGAAAAAGCCCATATCGCCGCGCTCGGCGCGTGGTGCGACGGCGAACTCGAGCGCAGCTGCGAAATTCTCGACGGCATCCTCAAGGACCATCCGCACGATTTCCTCGCGCTCAAGCTGGCGAACTACCTCTACTTCTACATGGGCGACGCGGCCAACGTGCGCGACGGCCCGGCGCGCGCGCTCAAGGCCTGGGACGAAGGCGCGCCCGGCTACGGCCACGTGCTCGCGCTGCACGCTTTCGGCCTGGAAGAGTCCGGCGAGTACGCCGACGCCGAGCGCGCCGGACGGCGCGCCACGGAAATCAATCCCGCCGATCCCTGGGCGGTGCACGCGGTGGCGCACGTCATGGAAATGCAGGACCGCGCGGCGGACGGCGTGCGGTGGATCGAAGCGCTGGCGCCGCACTGGGACACGGCCAATTTCTTCCGCTACCACCTG